>JAJQGZ010000160.1 GCA_021200075.1 Clostridiales bacterium
CTGTCTTTTTATCTGATTTTTACCGTCGGTTCATTTTCAATACTTTTGATCGCGATTTATCTTACTGTTTACAGCTTGAATAATTGACGGTTATTTTAAAATATGCTATAATTAACAAACTTGATTTTTACTTGTATTTTAAATTTGTTTGCAGAATATTTATGTTAGAGGTACATATGAAAAAAGAAGTTGAAAAATTGCTTCGTCGTGTTCAAAAGCCGGCAAGATATATCGGTGGAGAACTAAACAGTGTTGTTAAAAATAAAGACGAAATTGATATTCGCTATGCCTTTTGCTTTCCGGATACATATGAAATCGGTATGAGTCACCTCGGAATGAAAATAATTTATTCCCTTGTAAACTCAATGGATTATGCCTGGTGTGAAAAAGTATTTGCTCCTGCCGATGATATGGAAGAGCAAATGAGGAAACACGGCGTTGAAATGTTCGCACTTGAAAGCGGAGATTACATTAAGGAATTTGATATTATCGGTTTTACACTCCAATATGAGCTTTGCTTACCAATGCGCTTAATATGCTTAATCTTGCCGGAATACCCTTGAAATCGAGCGAGAGAACCTCGCTTGCGCCGATTGTCTGCTTCGGCGGCCCGTGCTATTGTAATCCGGAACCGATAGCTGATTTTGCAGATATAATTTTCCTCGGTGACGGAGAAGAAAGCACGCTTGAAGTTTTGGAGCTTCTGAGAAAGTGTAAAAAAAATAATCTTTCAAAGCAGGAATTTCTCTTAAAGCAAAGGATATTACAGGCGTATATGTGCCGTCTTTTTATGTTGACAGCTATAACCCTGACGGAACTCTTCGTGAACTTAGACCGATTAATTCTGCACCTGAAAAGGTTAAAAAATCCGTCGTTTCGGATATGAACAAAGCATTTTATCCGAGTGAGTTTGTTGTTCCGCTTATCGACATAGTACACGAAGCTGTTGAAGAAATTTTCAGAGGCTGTATCAGAGGTTGCCGCTTTTGCCAGACAGGTTTTATTTACCGTCCTATCAGGGAAAAAAGTGTTGATGTAATATGCGAACAGAGCCGAAAGTTACTTGAATCAACAGGTTACGACGAGCTTTCTCTTTGTTCGCTTTCCCCATCAGATCACAGCAATGTTGATAATATGCTCAATACTCTTTTGAAACAAACCGAAAAGGAAAAAATCAATCTTTCTTTGCCGAGTCTCAGGGTTGACAATTTTTCTGACGAGCTTGCGGACAAGCTCAATAAAGTCAGAAGAAGCGGTTTAACCTTTGCTCCCGAAGCCGGCACACAAAGATTGAGAGATGTTATAAACAAAAATGTAACAGAAGAGGAAGTTATCAGAACCTGTAACACGGCTTTCAGTAACGGCTGGCCTCCGTAAAACTCTATTTTATGATGGGACTTCCGACGGAAACGATGGAGGATATTGAGGGCATATCAGACCTGGCTATGAAAGTTCTTCACGCTTTTTATAATAATCCCGAAAGGCAAAAGGGGACAGGACTTCAAATTTCAATTTCCTGTGCCTCTTTTATTTCTAAGCCGTTTACTCCATTTCAGTGGGAGCCTGAGGACACAATGCAGTCGCTTAGAGAAAAGCAAAAGCATTTGCTTGAATATACACCGTCAAGAAAGATTAAAATTTCTTATCACGAAACACCTGCGTCTTTGCTTGAGGGTGTTCTTGCAAGAGGGGATCGCAGACTTTGCAAGGTAATTCTTCGTGCTTTTGAGCTTGGGTGTAAATTTGATTCTTGGGACGACCATTTTAATTATGACGCTTGGATGCAGGCTTTTGACGAATATGGAATCGACCCTACCTTTTATACCAACCGAAAAAGGGAATTTTCAGAGCTTTTACCGTGGGATTATCTTGATTACGGTGTCAGCAGAAAATTCCTTGAAAAAAAGAAAATATGAAAGCTCACGAGGGTAAAACCACACCGCACTGTAGGATACACTGTGCCGGCTGTGGAGCGAATAAATTAAACGGAGGTAATTGCGATGCGAGAAGTTAGGCTACGTTTTACAAAACAGGGGAGACTTAAATGTATCAGTCACCTTGATATAAACCGTGCTATGTCAAGAGCGCTGACAAGAGCAAAAATTCCACTTTGGTACACCGAAGGTTATAATCCTCACCCTTATATAAGCTTTTCGCTTCCGCTTTCTCTCGGTGTTGAAAGTATGTGCGAAAGTATGAATATTCGCATAGTCGGGGATATAACGAACGATGAAATAAAAAGCAGAATGAACACAATTCTTCCGCCGGGACTTAAAATCAGAGATGTTTATTCTGATTTTTCCGATGCAAGCGAAATCGCATATTCGGATTATGTGTATAAGTTCACCTTTTCGGATAACGATACCGCAATAAAAAAATAAATGCGCTTCTCATAAGCGATGAAATTATGGCTAAAAAAAGCAAAAAAGGGCAAGAAGCGGATTTTAAAAGAAACTAATATCAAACCATTTATTAATAAATTCTCGCTTTCTCAAAGAGATGACAGCATTGTTCTCAATATAAGGCTTTCGGCAGGCGCCCAAAAAATCTTAATCCGACTCTGCTTTTTGATACGATAATAAGGCTTATTGATATGGATTTTGAACAAATGTCAATTTCCCGTCTCGATTTGCTGAAATCCGATTTTCGGAATATAGATGAATAAATTTTAGAAGAATATTTAAAATGATTTTTTCTTTGATTGTTTATTTAAAGCAAAATATTCAATAAAATATAAAAAATGCTTGCATTTTTCTTGTCAGTCTGATATTATATTTCAGCATTTAATCCGTTGCTCTCTTGCAACGAGCTATAATGTCCGCGTTTAGCATTACAGAGGATGGTCCGCTGTCAGTCGTTGATATGAACATCTCATAAAATTTAGGAGGAATAATTATGGACGCAATCAAATTAATCGAACAGGACAGCATTAAAGCGGAAGTTCCGCAGTTTTCTGTCGGTGATACGGTAAAGGTATCCGTTAATATCCGTGAGGGTTCTCGTGAAAGAATCCAGATGTTTGAAGGAACCGTTATTGCTATCAAGGGTTCGGGTACTTCAAAAACCTTTACGGTTCGCCGTCTTTCATACGGTGTCGGTGTAGAGAGGGTATTCCCGCTTCATTCACCCAATGTAGTAAAGGTTGATGTTATTCGCTCAGGTAAGGTTCGCCGTGCTAAGCTCTATTATCTCAGAGGTCGTGTCGGCAAAGCTGCTAAGATTAAGGAAAACATTAAATAATTTATCTATAAAGAAAGCACGGGGCATATACAGTCCTGTGCTTTTTTAGTTTTTATATTGTTATAGAATCAAAATAAAGAACCGTGAAATGCAACATCATAATTGCTATTTCACGGTTCGTATAATTCCTGCGAATATTATGCTCTTTCAACTTTACCGGAACGAAGACATCTTGTGCAAACATAAACTCTTTTAGGAGAGCCGTTTACAATAGCCTTTACCTTTTTAATGTTCGGCTTCCAAGTTCTGTTTGATCTTCTGTGTGAGTGAGAAACCTTAATACCGAAAGAAACATCTTTTCCGCAGTATTCACATTTAGCCATTTGCGAACACCTCCTTAATAACATTGAACGATTGGTATAATATCACACTATTTAACAAAATGCAAGTTTTTTTTAATTTTTTCGCTGTAATATGAAAACAAATTTAACAAGTGAAAATATATAAATAATATACTTTTATTAATCAACGGTTATGTATCCGTTCTTACAAATTCAACAAGATTTTTATTTCTGTATATTAAATCATCTCTATCGTTGAATCCTTTTGATTTCCAAAAATTCATTGTCCATACTGTTTTCGACAAAAACAACAAGTGCTACTTTATTAATGTTTTCGTTTTTTAAAGCATTGAGTGAAGAATTAAGCAATGCTGTTGCAACTCCCATATTCCTGTATTTTTCAAGCACTGCGGTATGATAAATATATCCTCGTCTGCCGTCATTTCCGGAAATTACTGAACCGATAATTTTATTTTCAACCGTTGCAACAAAGCAGGTTGTAGGATTCCTTTTTATAAATCTTACTATACCGATTTTGCTGTCATCAAGATTATTTAAGTCCATACCCTTTGAACTTATCCATACGCTGTAAACGTCTTCGTAGTCAGCAATTGTCATTACTCTGATTTTAAACATAACTCACCTTATATAAATCAATAATATCCCATATATTTTACATTATACACTGGAAAGCATAATAAGATTATGTTAGCATACTACTGTATTTAAATCAAGCGAGCATATACAATTTTTGGTAAAGATATACAAGAAGAAAACGGCAAAATATCCCCATTCAAGAAAAATATTGAATAAAAAAATAAAAAAAGTATTGACTTTTTAAATAACATAATGTATTATATACAAGTCGTTGAGAGCGACCTATTCGTGGGAGCATAGCTCAGCTGGGAGAGCACCTGCCTTACAAGCAGGGTGTCACAGGTT
>JAJQGZ010000062.1 GCA_021200075.1 Clostridiales bacterium
TGGACTCTATTAAACTTTTACACGGAAGTGTTCAACTTGCACTTGCAATTTTCGTATAAATTAATTTTCGTATAAATTAATTTATTTATTTAATCATTATTATTTATTTAATCATTATATTACATCATTATATTACATCAATATGTTTTAATATATCGGGCAGCTGAATATTTGATTGACTTTTTAATCGGCGTTTAGTAATATTTAGTTAATATATATCGGTTAATTCAGGAGAGAGTTATGAAAAAAATTATCTTGTCTTTATGCACTTTTGTAATATTGGCTTTTTCACTTACCTTTGCCGTGAACGCACAGGAAGCGGAAATTGAAAGTCAAGCGTTGCCTGTCAGCGTTTCATCTGTTTCACTTTCCAAAACGCAGTATGTATATAAACAAGGTGAGAACTCCAAAGGTTACAGCCGTTGATTCAAACGGTGAAAAAATATCGCCTGAATATTATACGGTTAAATATCCAAAGGGCAGGAAAAATGTAGGCACCTACACGGTAACCGTTGAATTTACGGACAAATACAGTTCTACCGAAAAATTGAAATTTAAGATAGTGCCAAAGCCGACAAAGATAACAAACCTTACATCAATATCAAAAGGCGTAGTCGTCAAGTGGCAAAAGAATACCGCTCAAGCCACAGGCTATCAAATAAAATATTCAAAATACAGCGATTTTTCAAAATCAGCCACATTTACGGGTGATTGCAATAAGACGGCTTCAAAGGCTTTAAAGTATCTGAGTTCAAACACAAAATATTATGTTAAAATCAGAACATTCAAAAGTGTTGACGGTAAAAAATACTATTCGTCATGGAGCGCCAAAAAAGTAAAACAACGCTCAAGCAAATAACAGTCTTTATTGGCGACTCGCTTTCGGTCGGTTTATATCCAAGCTCGTATAACGGTCAGCAGTTTTTGAAAATGTCCGGCGATAAGCTTATATATGCTCACGGCGGAGTTAACTCGTCAACCATTCAAACAAGCAAGGTGTTTCAAAACAAAACAAAAACAGGCTTGCAAAAGGTTATTGACGCTAAGCCGTGCAGAGTTTATATTATGCTCGGTATGAACGAGGTTCGCTGGCGTTCGCTCGACGATGTCAGCGCAAGCTATAAAAAGATGATTGACACTATAAAAAAGAAATCACCTTATACCGATATTGTCCTGCTTGCAATGACCCCTGTTACAAAATCAAAAGCAAGTAAAAGCCCTAATTTTAAAAAGGTCGGCGCATATAACAAAAATTTAAAAAAGATTGCCAAAGAGAATGATGTTGCCTATTATGATTTTACATCTGAATTTGTCACATCTGACGGTTATCTTAAAAGCAGTTATTGCGGCTCGGCGGACGGCATTCACTGGAATATCAATACTTACAGGGAGTTTGGCAAGCTGATTACCGAGTACGACAGTAATCATAATAAAATGTTGAGAAACAAATAATATTAAAAAGTTGACGCTTACCTTTGCCGTCAACTTCAAAATCCGTACAATTAAAATATGATAAATAAAAGGATTAAAAGAGGAATATTGATATGAACAACTTTGTTTTAAAATCTCACACGCTTTCTCAGCCGCAGCCTATGCATTATGTATGGGCTTATTTGTGTTGCGTCGACGGTGCAGTTTGAAACAGCTTTGTTTTAGATTCAAAAAACCGTCGGTGGCTCAGTTCACCGACGGTTGTTTTTGCCTGAAATTAAGGAGGAAAGAAAATGAAAAATAGATTATAATAAAGTGGAATATTTATTAAGTGAATAAACCATATTATATTTTGCAAAAGTTATACTTGAAATAATTATACTTTATGGTGTAATATATCATATAATAGTTTATATATAAATGGTGATTTTATGAAAAATTTGTAAACAAGGATAGAGAAAGATCATTCCTGCAAAAGGAATATGATAAAAGCGAGGCGTCCTTTGTTGTCGTTTACGGCAGAAGAAGAATAGGAAAGACAGCACTGCTCAATGAATTTTCAAAGGATAAAAACGCACTTTTTTCCTTGCAACAGAGGAAAGTGAGAGCGAAAACAGAAACGCTTTTGCAAAAGTCGTTGCCGAGTATACGGATAATAATTTACTGCTTGATGTTAAGGTTGACAGTTGGGAAACGCTTTTTAAATGTATTGCGGATTTCAAATCAGACAAGAAAAAGCTTGTCATTATTGATGAATTTCAATATATCGGCAGGTCAAATTCCGCCTTTGTTTCGGTTATGCAAAGAGTGTGGGATACGCTTCTTTCAAAGGCAGGTATTATGCTTGTGCTTTGCGGTTCGCTTGTCAATATGATGTATTCTCAAACGCTTTCATATACCAGTCCGCTTTACGGCAGACGATCGGGTCAAATAAAAAATGAAACAGATACCGTTTAAATATTATAACGAATTTTTCCCCGAATTTAACGAAAAGCAATTGATTGATTCTTATTCTGTTACCGGCGGTGTGCCTAAATATATTGAAACCTTTGAAAAATATAACGATATATTTGTTGCAATTGAGCAAAATGTTATGTCGAAGGAAAGTTATCTTTATGAGGAACCCAACTTCCTGCTCAAAAAAAGAAGTTCGAGATGTCGGAAGTTATTTTTCAATTATAAAAACCATTGCCTCCGGCAAAGAAAAGCCAATCAAAATAGCCTCTGCACTTGAAATAAAATCCACAAATTTGCCCAAATATCTCAATGTTCTTATTGACCTTGATATTCTTGAAAGGGAAGTATCCGCAACGGAGCGTAATCCTCAGAAAAGTAAAATGGGACTTTATAAGATTAAGGATAATTTTATCAGATTTTGGTTTAAGTCTATTTACCCTTACAAGTCTTATATAGAAACTGATAATGCTGATTTTGTAATAGATAAAATAAAATCCGGATTTATTCTAAATCGCGCTTCGTATGTGTATAAGGATATTTGCAGAAATGAATATATACCTGATCTGATTGCAAAAGGGACTTGGAATTTTATTCCTACAAAAATCGGCAGATGGTGGGACAGAACCGATAAGGAAATAGATATTGTCGCTCTTGATGAAAACGGTGATAATATTATTTTCGGCGAATGTAAATATACAAATAAACCTATGGATATCGATGTGTATTATAATCTGCTGGATAAAGTAAAATATGTTGAATGGAAAAAGCAAAGCAGGCAGGAGCATTTTATTTTCTTCTCCGTAAACGGGTATACCGACAAATTAAAATCACTTACAAAAGCAAAAAACATCTTCCTCGCATAACAAAATCTGCACCAAAAGTCATTGAAATTACAAACTTTTTGGATTTAATTCTAAAATTCGGAATTTTATGATTTTTTGAATATAAACTCAAAGTTGTAAATTTACAGATTGAAACGGCTATTCAATCGTTGTATAATTTATTTATACAGCAATCGTATACATTAAGATACATTAAATAAAACAGGCAGGTGTAATTTTTATGACAAATATTTTCAGTGAGGTTGACCGTTACATATCAAACGAGGATTGGGACGAGGTAATGCACTGGGCTGAGAATAACCACGATACCACCGATGAATTAACGGCAAAAAGGTTATGGAGTGCTATGAGCTTTGCCTTGATTATACTCCCGTTGCTTCTTTAAATCTCGGCACATTTTATTACAACGGCGTTTTGTCGAGCAGGATTTCAAAAAGGCGTTTGAGCTTTATAAAGTTGCCGCCGATGCAGAGTTAAGACGGGCGATATGCAATTGTGCATACTGCTTTTATTACGGACGGCATCAGGATATTGATTACGGTGAAGCTTTTAATTATTTTAACAAAGGCGCATTGCTGTTTGACGACCCGAATTGTCTTTATAAGCTCGGCGATATGTATCTTAACGGTTATTTTGTTGAGAAAAACAAAAAGTATGCGTTTACGCTTTATGACCGTGCGCTTGAACAGTGCGAGGACAGAGATGATTTTTGTATCGGAGGCATTCAATTTCGTTTGGGAAAATGCCTGCTCAGAGGTATAGGTACAGAAGTTGATGTTGAGCAAGCAAATACATTTTTAAGCGTTGCTTTGATTGAATTTTACAAGCGCCGCAGTACCGACCCGTTTGTAAAAGGACTTATCGGCTCGACCAAAAAAATGATTGCCGAGGCTCAGGAGATACTCGATAAGGAAGTCCTCTGAACATCGGCAATCAATTCAAGTATGTCGATAAAGTGGCTATAACCGCACCGTTTTTTTTACAGAATTTTTATTTTATATATTTTATTGCAACACGGTAAAATACAGTATAACAATTATTCCGAGTATTATTCTGTACCAGCCGAACGGCTTGAAATCGTGCTTTTTGATAAAGTTCATTAAAAACTTTATGCAAAGTAGGGAAACGACAAACGCAACAATCATTCCCACAACAAGTATTATTACTTCCTGTGTTCTGGTCAAGCATTTTTGTAACATTTATGGCTGAAAAGTTTTGTTGGATTGT
>JAJQGZ010000142.1 GCA_021200075.1 Clostridiales bacterium
TTATAAGGCTTTGGCGCTTGCTGTCGCTCATTTGCAGGCTTCCTTTCTTTACCGCATTATTATTGTTACTTTTAAAAAAAAGTGGGGCACCGCACAAAGAATAATTGCAGTGAATGAGGAATAATGCAATACCTCCGTACGATGCTTTAGTGTTATAATAGCACATTAAATCAATTATGTCAATCAATTTTTAACCATAAAATATAAAAATCATAAAAATAATTTAAGCAACAAAAAAGCCTACCACCTTTAAGATTGCAACATTAGCAACTACATAATGTAGCTCTTGCCACACTAATACTGCAACTCGCCGGTGGTAGGCTATCGCCTAAAAGTTGGGATAAGGGTAAAACCTTTCCCCCACCAATGGAATATTATTGTATCACACCGAAAAGAGTTTTTCAAGTGTAAAAATAATATATTATATCATCCCGCTTTGCAAGTAAATTCCCAAGGTAAATGAAACGGTCAATTTTGCTGTAATATCCATAAAATCCCCTTAGCTGTTCTTAAAGAGGAATTGTGATAATGGTTTCCGCTGTTAAGCTGAAATGTTGTTTTAATTTTACATTCGGAAAAATACTGCGCAAGGAATCGGGTATTTTCTTCTACCGGAGCAAGATACTGATTTTTTGTGTGGCTTTCCTTATCTCCGAGAGAAAAGTAAACAGCATTCACTTTTTTTGAAATATCGTTTTGAGATACAAAATTAATGAAATCAGGACACCAAAGAGATCCCGATGCCGAAACAAGGCGGGAAAAGCAATCAGTTTTATAAGCCGCATAGATTGCAAAAAGTCCGGCGAGCGAATATCCCGCCAAGGCGCAATATGTCGGATTGTATTCAAGTGCATCAATAATATGGGGCAGAATTTTTCCTGTCAGCTGTTCAAGATAAACATCCGCACCGCCTGTACACGGCGTATCATTTTTGGAAATAGGCGGAATAGACCACGGCGTCATTTCATCGTCCCATTTTACGCCGTTGATAACCGCTAAAGAAAACTCCGGGCATTCGAGCTTTCGGCAGGATTGCCAAACCGCTTTACCCTCTCCCATTACCGCATGATAAATTACAAGCGGAGCATCCTGCGATGCGCAGTAAAGTTGTATCTTTTTATCCTGTATTTGAAATGTTTTTTTATTTTCATCAGTCATCAAAATTGCTCCTATCCCACAAACGAAACATTTTTCTGTAAGGACAATCATTAGGCAAAGTAGGGTTAAATAATGCTGTGAATAAGCTCACTTTACCGCAGTGCTTGCATTTGATAAAACGCTCATCGTATATTTTGCATAAATGAGTTTTTTCATCAAGATTTTCGCAGGGACTGTCATAATAAATAATCACTTGTCCGTCTTCTCTTACCGACCTGCGATAACAGCATTTTCCGCAGCAGTTACACAACGAGTCCCAATCCTTTCGCCATTTTTGCCAGGTTTTAAAAATCTTAATCCACATATTCATTTTATTTTGTATACTTTAGATAGCTTTTCATATCATCAAAATCCAAATTTTTATATAAAGAATATGCTTTTTCGGACGCTTCAAGGTAAATTTTATTGGCTTTTCTGCTTTTAGCTTCCTGCACCAGCCATTCTACGACTGCCTTACCGACGCCCTGACGGCGCATGTTTGTAACCGTGTAAACATTCATCAGATACCCACATATGCCTGTTGGATTATCCGGCGAGGGTATTTCACGATAAGTGCAAATACCTCCGCAACCTACAATTTGATTTTCAGCATAGGCAAAGCAGGCGATGTGTTCTCCTTTTTCCAATGCGCTTTGATAATAGTTTCTGTTTGCGCAAAGAAGCTCGTCAATATTTTCCTCATACGGAATTGAAAATACTTCTCTTAAAACAACTTCACGCCATTTCATAAGTTCATCTAAATCGGAAATATCCGCTTTCTTTATTACTGTATCCACCTCAGCAATCTCCCTCTTTCAAAACCACAGGAAGATTTTTTATATCCGGCTTTCCATTTGGCGTCAGAGAAATATGATCCATAACCACAAAAAATTCTGGTATCATAAACGGCGCTAAATAGCGAGACAGCTTTTTCTTAACCTCTGACAAAACAAATTCCGTTTTATCTGCAACAACATAAGCGGTCAAATAAGAAAGTCCATGTTCGTCGGTGAACGGGCAAACCACAGCAGTCTGTACTTCATCGCAGTCGCACAAGACATTTTCTACTTCTCCCGGCTCGACTCGTTTGCCCATAATCATAACCTGCGAATCTTTTCTGCGAAGAAATGCCAGATTGCCGTTTGGAAGAAAGCAGCCCAAATCTCCGCTTCGATAAATCCGTTCACCGTCATCACCGATTACAAACATTTTATTCTTGCTTCTGTCGATATCCCCGTCGGAAACACCGCCGCCGGAAATACATATTTCTCCTGCCGTGCCAAGTGGAACAGGCTTGCCGTCATCATCAAGCAGTTCAATTTTTGTCCCGAGAACGGCTTTGCCTATCGGATATGTTCCGTCTTCAAGTGCTTTTTGATTGTTGCAACAAAAATAACTGCAGCACACTGTGGTTTCTGACGGTCCGTAGGTATTGTATACCGTAACTTGATTAAGAAGATTATTTACATAACTTTCCCTGAGAACATCACCGCCGCTGATGAGAAGCCGTAAGCACGAGGGAATGCTTTTTAAACTATTCATATCCATAAGCAGATAAGGAAAACCGCTTATAATGGTGACATTATTCTCTGTCACAAAATCCATAAGACAATCTATATTTTCCCGAGAACGAGCGTCAGGTATAGCCAATGCGGCTCCGGAAAGCAAGGTAGTGAAAACTTCCTCTACGAAAATATCAAAGGAACAGACCGAGTATTGAAGCATAGTATCTTCAACAGTCGGGTTAAATTCATTGCAAAAGGCACGAACATAATGGCAGATATTAGCATTTGTTACGCAAACACCCTTAGGCACTCCCGTAGAACCGGAGGTATACAAAATATATGCAGGCGACTTGGGAGTTAAGGAATAACTTTCGTGTCGTATTTGCGGCTTTTCATCTATTTCCTCTAAAAGGAGGAGTGGAAAACCTTTAAGCTTTTCTTCATACTTTTTTTGGGTAATAATAAATCCTACATTGCTTTCTTTCATCATAAAGCGAATACGCTCTTCCGGGAAATCAGGCTCCGCAGGAACATAGCAGGCTCCGATTTTAAGCACGGCAAAAATAGAAGCGATGAAATCAGCTCCATGGTCTGCTACAATGCCGATACACTTCTCCTGCGACGGGAAATTACCTGCAATTATATCAATACGGCGGTCAAGCTGAGAATATGTCAGCGAGCGGTTCTGCTGAATAACTGCAATTTGCTCGGGAAAATTTGTTACAATCTCCTCAAAGCATTCGTAAACTGTAGAATTTTTCATATCGTTACCTCATCAGGAATGGAAATTTCTGCAAAACTCTTTATAGTTATAATCCTTGTCCGCACTGCAAAGAACAGCAAAATCAACTGAATCGAATAGCTGTTCGCTGCTTTTTCCGAAATATTTAAAATCCCGGATTGCACGACTGAATAAATCTGACACGACAGCGGCGTCGTTTCCGTATACTCCGCACCCGAAAGCACCGAGTATTAAATTACGATAATTTTGCGATGCCGCAACTAAAAGCAGTCCGTAAATCCGCTTATAAAACATTTTTTCATATTCCTGCTGTGACATTCCCTCAAGTCCGAGGCGCACCATCGGAGCCGAGCAGGTCATCATACAAACAGAAAACGGCACCGACAGCGTCTCATTATCGGAGTTTTTTATTACCTGTGTATAAGGAGAAAGCATAACTGCGTCAGACCCCATTCGGGTTTTAAGCGCATTATTATAATTATAATACTTCTTTGCATCTTCGCTTTCCAAAGATAACAGCAAAGATGTTCTTCGGCAGAGGTCTTCCTCCTGTCCGCCGGCGCCTTTTCTTGTATGCCCTCCCGGCTGAGTGGCGCTTGCCAAATTCAGCACAAGAATCTTTGGAGCTTCTTTGCCGTTTCTTTTTAACTCTTGATATTTTTTTTGAGCAAGAACAAGGGCATCTTCATTTTCGCAATCAAAACGGCAGCAAGTATTTTGCTTTTTGCTTTCATCAAAACAAACCGAGGGGTTTTCATCGGCTTCCAAAGCTTTAATATCATCGGGCGAAAATACCTGAATTTCTTTCATCTGCTCCTTGGAAAAATTCAGCTTTATGTTTCGTTCCTCTTTCTCATAGCTGCCGTTTTCCAAAATATTCAGTGTATCGTTCAATATTTCGATATTCTTTTTCCTTTTCATTTCTTTATGTTGTTCTCTTTCCTTAATTTCCTTTGGGAAAAGTCCTTTGTATTCAGCATCACGCATCTGCTGTGCC
>JAJQGZ010000201.1 GCA_021200075.1 Clostridiales bacterium
ATAATCTTTATCTTTAATTTTATTATAAAGCCTTGTAAGCTCGTCGGCAGGGTCAAAATACTTATCGGCAATTATATTTTCGTACGCACCGATAACTGCGGAAATATCGGTGAGCTTACGCAAAAGGATATCATTTTTAATTTCCCGTGACATATCAAAAATTTCACCGGAGGAAAGATTGCAGGAGCGCATTTCGTCATAAACATCTATCATTGACGAAACAAAAGCGAGCGAATCGAGCTTTTTATTAAAAAGAGTAAGTCTGTCACGCACTCGATCAATCGCCTGAGCCATAAGAATAACCTTACCGCCCTTTGAAAGAATCGGAAGCGAATCGCCGGTATAAAGCCTTTTAACATCGTTTGACATTCTGGAAAAGGAAGAATTGGAAACAGCGGACATTTTGTTTTCGCTGAGAAGTGCCAGAAGCCGTCTTTCCGCAACAAGGGAATACTGCTCGGGAGTAATGAGGATAATGTTATCCTTACCGCCGTTTACAAGCTCGTTTATACGGCTGAATACATATTCTGTTTTACCGTAGCCTGAACGGCCGAAAACAAGTTTTAACAAAAAATCACCAACAATCCGCCGATAAAAATATAATTTTCAGCAGTCAAAAATAAAAAGTTCTTTAAAACTGTAACACCTTTAATTCCTGTAATCATCAGGTTTGATTATGCCCTCGTTCATCATATTTTCATATGCGTCAATAAAAAAATCATACATAGGTCTTGCAATATCAAACGCAAGCTTCAGCTCATCAATCAAAGTAGGCGTGGCTATCCTCGTCATATCGGAAGAATTATATGTAAAAGACATATTCTTTGCACGAAGATATGGTTTAAGCTCTTCGGGGGCGTCGGGATACAAGTCTTTTTTATAAACATCATTACATTCATAGATAAAACCTGCCTGACGGCAAGCGTCAACGGCATTAAGCCATCTGCCCGGCTGAGCAAGTATAAGATTATGCACTTCTTTAAAAGCAGACTGACGGTAAAGCCAAAATACAAGACCATAGCCGAAGCTGCCGGGATAAAATTCAAAATAATAAAAAGGCGCACCGGGAAATTCAAATTTGTACCGTCTGAAAAACATCCACATATTTTCTCTGTACTTTATTTTACTGCGGTTTCCCCTTGTATCACGATAAATTCTCGAAACGGCTTTAACCGGATCGGTCATCATCTTATCGTCGATTTCATACATAAGTCCGCTTAAATCAAGCATAATCTGCCGCATAGGAACGGTTATTCCCTGCTTGAGTTTTTCTTTATTTTCTTCATAAAAAGTCTTGGAATCGTTGAATCTGTTAAGACAAAGAAGCTCAATATCCTCCGGCTTTATTCCTTGGAAATTATATTTATTTTCACTCATTTGAGTAATCCTCGATCTTTCATTCTTTGTGCGGCAAGAAGTGCACAAATCTTTGCGCTGTGGAAATTTAGTCCGCCCTGTATCCATGCGTAATACGGTTCTCTTATAGGTGCGTCAGCAGAAAGCTCAATCGACGAACCGAGTGTGAATGCGCCCGCCGCCATAACCACCTTGCTGTCATATCCGGGCATATCCCACGGTTCCGGCAAAAGGAAGCTGTCAATCGGGCTTCCGCTTTGAATACCCTGACAAAAAGCGACAAGACTTTCCTCATTTTCAAGCCCTAAGGACTGGACTATATCATACCTCGGTTCATTATACTTAGGTGTTATGGAGTAGCCGAAAAGTTCATAAAGAGCGGATATGTAAACAGCACTTTTGAGCGCTTCACCGACTGTATGAGGTGCATAAAAAAGGCCCATATAAAGTTCTCTGTTATGACCGAGTGTTGCACCCACCTCGCCGCCGAGGCCCGGTGTTGTAAGGCGATATGAGCATTTTTCAACAAGATCAGCTCTGCCTGCAATATATCCGCCTGTTTGAGCGATACCTCCGCCTGCGTTTTTGATAAGCGAACCTGCGACCAAATCCGCACCGAGCTGAGTAGGCTCATGGGTTTGTACAAATTCTCCGTAGCAGTTATCCGCCATAACAATAACATCGGGATTTTTCTTTTTTGCAATTTCGGACACCTTTCCGATTTCCTCAACGGAAAGGCTCGGTCGAAGCTCGTAACCCCTGCTGCGTTGTATATATACCATTGTTACGGAATCGTCTACGGCTTCTTCTATCGCTTTGTTATCAAGTCTGTCATTTTTAAGCTCAACTTGCGAATATTCGACACCGAAGTCCTTTAACGAACCCATACCCTGACCGGTTATGCCGATTACATTATGTATTGTATCATAAGGAGTGCCGCTGACGCAGAGCATTTTATCCCCGGGTCGGAGAACACCGAAAAGCGCAGTTGAAAGAGTATGAGTGCCGCAGGTAAAATTATGGCGAACGAGTGCTGATTCTGCACCGAAAACCTGCGCCCACACCTTATCAAGGGTTTCCCGTCCCCTGTCTCCGTAGCCGTAACCGGTACTTGATGCAAAATAGCTTTCTGATATTTTGTTATCAATAAAAGCCTTTTGCACTTTGAGCTGATTATATTCGGTTATTTCATCAATATTTTTAAACCGATCGGAGCAAAGGCGGAGAGCCTCATCCGATTTTTTAAGTATATCATCGTCAATATTAAACAAATCGTTCATTTATACATTCTCCAAAATCCGATATTTTCAAATCCGAGCTTTTTATAGAAGTTCTCGTTTTTATCCGCTTCCCTTATAAGATAAACATCACCGATAACATCGCATATCATAGCGCTTACAAGAAGCGAACCGAATCCCTTTCGCCTGTAAAGCGGCGAAGTCCTGACGGCTGTAAGAATGGCATCATTATTACAAAAGGACGAGAAAATTCCGCTTGAAACAATCTCGCCGTCTAAAGAGAGCGTATACACTCTTGAACAGCCGTGCCTGATTCTGTGGCTTAAATCGACATACCAGGATTCAAAATCCGATTTATCGTAATCCTCAATATTGAAAATATCCATAAGCTTGGGATAATCGTCAATAACTGTTTTTGCCTGCGGTCTGTAAGCTCTATTTTTTTATCACTTTTCATCAAAACACCGCTTTCAAAATCACCGCCGAGTTCAAAAGCATTATCGGACAAAACGGAGTTATATCCCAAACAGGTAAAAAAGTCGGCAAGCTCTGTTAAATCCGCATTGCTGTTATAAGAAAGCGTATATTCGTTATCAAGCTTTGATATAATCGCCGTTATATTACCGTGAGAATCAAGCTGTTTATAAAACACGGCAAAATCATAATCGGTTGAATATGCATTTAAAAGCGACAGTATTCTGATTGAAAATAAATCGATTTTATTATAAGAGGAAAGTTCTGTTTTTTCAGTAATTCTTTGTATCATCTTTATCGTAATCGGCAAGTTTTGGCAAAAGAACGGCAAGCAGCTTTTCCGTCTGAGCAATATCGGATTTTTTAACCACGCTTGACGGCGAGTGAATATATCTGCACGGTAGTGAAACGGCAATGACCTTGCAACCCTTTCCACTTGTCTGAACAGCCCCTGCACCATTGCCTCCGGCTGTTGCCGTTTTGGTCTGCGACTTAATATTATTTTTATCTGCAACAGAGCGTACGAGAGAATAAAGACCCTTGTCATAAACGGTTCTGCCGTCCATAAACGAGATAACGGGCCCGTCTCCCAAAACGCATACCCTTTCCCCGCCTTTAACATTGCAAAGGTCGTTGGCAGTTGTTGCTTCAAGCACAAGTGCAATATCGCACTGAACATCGAATGATGTGCAGGCTGAACCTCGAAGACCGACTTCTTCCTGAACATTAAAACAAAAATATGTGTCGTATTCAAGCTCGGATTTAATAAGATTAATCATCAACATACAGCCGATTCTGTCGTCAAGTGCTATTGCCTTAATAAATCCGTCGCCGAACTCCCTGTAATCACCAGTAAAATAAGCATAATCACCGGGAAGAACATATTTTAGCGCATCATCTTTGTCCGTTGTGCCGATGTCTATAAAAAAGTTCCTTAAACGATGGAGCTTTATTTTTTCATCATCGCCGAGCAAATGCACGGGCTTAAGCCCGATTACACCCTTGACACCGTTTACAGAAACTACTCTGCCGACAGCGCTTCTTGCGTCAATACCGCCGACGGGAGCAAAAGAAAGAAATCCGTTTGAATCAATATCCATTATAACAAGCCCGACCTCATCGGTCTGAGCACAGAGCATTACTTTATTTTCAGGCTTTTTCGCACCTTTTTTGAATGCAATAATCGAGCCAAGCGAGTCGAGTTTTTATTAGGAATAATATTAAATTTTGGAAATTTTAAATTCTTAGAACGCGCACTACAACCCGAACGCA
>JAJQGZ010000074.1 GCA_021200075.1 Clostridiales bacterium
TGGACTCTATTAAACTTTTACACGGAAGTGTTCAACTTGCACTTGCAATTTTCGTCTTTTTGTTGTTCATTATTTTTCACCCACGCATATTTTAACATATTGTTTTCAAATAGTCCACATATATTTGCCGTAAAGCAATCAACTTTACATCATGCAAAATGTACAAATATATTCCTGTCGCCAATTGTTTTGTTTTTATCTTTGACAAATTTAAAATTTTAAATATTAAAATTTGATGTCAAAATTCATAGAAATGTTGCAAATTTTGTGCTTTCATAATATCATATACACAAGATATATGTATTGATTTTTAACAGGATTTATACATACTTTTTCGGCGGTACGGTTTATGGAACTTTTAAAAAAAGAAGATACTTGCAGAGGGCGAGGTATACGAGGATAATATTCTAAAAGTTGACGGCTTTTTCAACCACTGTATAGATATTCCTTTTATGCGCAGTGTCGGCAGGGAATTTCACCGGCTTTACCGTGACGAGAATATCAATAAAATTCTTAAAAATTCTTACGGTTGAAGCGTCGGGTATTGCAATCGGAGCGCTTGTCGCTCAGGAATTTGAATGTCCTCTTGTCTTTGCCAAAAAGACTAAGACCAAAAATATTGCCGGCGATGTTTATACATCAAAGGTTGAGTCGTTCACTCACGGCACCGTTTACGATATTATCGTGTCAAAGCGTTTTATCGGCGAGGGCGACAGGGTGCTGATAGTCAATGATTTCCTTGCAATAGGCAACGCTCTTACAAGTCTGATTGATATTGTATCCACATCGGGCGCATATCTTGCAGGGTGCGGAGTGGTCATCGAAAAGGGCTTTCAGCACGGCGGCGATAAACTGCGTAAAAAGGGGATTAGGGTTGAACCCCCCTTGCAATTGTCAAGAGTATGAACAGCGATACCGGAGAAATAATATTCAGATAATATTCAATCAGTGGTTGCTTTTGTCAGCCTTTCAAGCGGTATTTTAAAACGGTTATTCGGCGTTTTCACCTTATAATATTCATCGAAAGCGGATTTTCGCTTTCAAAAATTTATTTTTACACGGAGGAAGATTATGAAACTCACAAAAAAATTTCTTGCACTTCTCTTATCGGTGCTTTTTGTCATTAGCTGCTTTGCCGGCTGTTCGTCAAGTACCGACACAACCGAGGAATCAACGGACGCTTCTGCCGAAACAACCGCTGCCTCGGACATCAAGGTAGGATTTATTTTCCTGCACGATGAAAATTCAACCAATGATAACAACTTCATCACCGCCGCCAACGAGGCTTGCGAGGCTCTTGGTATCCCTGATGAAAACAAAATTTACAAGACCAATACTGCCGAGAACGAGGAATGCCTTGAGGCTGCCGAGGATCTTGTTGACCAAGGTTGCACAATAATTTTTGCAGACAGCTTCGGGTATGAGGATTATATAATTCAGGCTGCTCAGGAGTATCCGGATGTACAGTTCTGTCACTCAACCGGCACAAAGGCTCACACCGAGGGACTTGATAATTACCACAACGCATTTGCTTCTATTTACGAGGGTCGTTATCTTGCAGGTGTTGCCGCAGGTATGAAACTTAACGAAATGATTGAAAACGGCGAATTTACCGAAGATGAAGCTAAGATGGGCTATGTAGGCGCTTATACTTATGCTGAGGTTATTTCAGGTTACACCTCATTCTATCTCGGCGCTCGTTCGGTTTGCCCGAGCGTTACTATGGAAGTTACCTTTACGGGTTCTTGGTATGATGAAACCGCTGAAAAGGAAGCCGCCAACAAGCTCATCGCAAACGACTGTAAGCTTATAAGCCAGCACGCCGATTCTATGGGCGCTCCCACAGCTTGCGAAAATGCAGGCGTACCCAATGTTTCCTGTAACGGCAGTACAGAGTCAGCTTGCGTAAATACATATATTGTATCTTCAAGAATCAACTGGGCTCCTTATTTTGAATATGCTATTCAGTGCGTTATCGACGGTGAAGCTATTGATGCAGACTGGACAGGCACTATTGCAACCGATTCCGTTCTCCTTACTGATTTGAACGAAGCTGTTGCAGCCGAAGGCACTCAGGACGCTATCGACGAGGCTATGGCTAAGCTTGAAAGCGGAGAGCTTAATGTATTTGATACCTCAACATTTACTGTTGACGGCGAAACATTCAATTCCTATATGGCGGATGTTGATACCGATGCCGACTACACAGCGGACACAGAGGTTATCAGCGACGGCTATTTCCACGAGTCAGAGATGCGTTCAGCTCCTTACTTTGATCTTCGTGTAGATGGTATTACTCTTCTTGATGAGAGCTATTAATCTGTAACACTTTCAGATAGATAAAACATATTCTCGTAAGAATACATTAAAAATCCGTGGCCGTACCCGAAAAGTACGGTCACGGTAGTGTTCTTTTTAGGCGATTTTGTGAGGTTGATATGAGTGAAGAATTTGCTATTGAATTAAAGGGCGTCACCAAAAAATTTGGTAATGTCGTCGCAAACAATAATGTTGATTTGCAGGTAAAAAACGGCGAAATACTTGCAATTCTCGGTGAAAACGGAAGCGGAAAAACAACGCTTATGAATATGCTTTCCGGCATATATTTTCCCGACGAGGGTCACATTTTTGTCGGTGGGCAGGAGGTTGTTATAAAATCTCCCAAGGACGCTTTTAAATATAAAATCGGTATGATTCATCAGCACTTTAAGCTTGTTGATGTTTTTTCCGCAACCGAAAATATTATGCTCGGCGTTCACGATAACAAACGTTTTAATGTTAAGAAAACGGAGAAAGAGCTTGCCCAAATAACCGAGAAATACGGTTTTGAAATTAATCTCGGCAGGAAAATTTATGAAATGTCCGTTTCCGAAAAGCAGACGGTTGAGATAATCAAGGCGCTTTACCGTGGAGCCGATGTGCTTATACTCGATGAGCCCACCGCCGTTCTCACTCCGCAGGAAACGCAAAAGCTTTTTGACGTTCTCCGCCGTATGAGAGATGATAACAAGTCAATAATTATCATAACCCATAAGCTCCACGAGGTTTTGGAGCTTACCGACAGAGTTGCCGTTTTGCGAAAGGGTGAGCATATCAACACTGTTGATACCGATAAGGCAACCGAGCAGTCGCTTACGGAAATGATGGTCGGTAAAAAAGTATCTCTTAATATCGACAGAAGCGAACCTGTTAATCCGCAGGACAGGCTTGTTGTTAAAAATATTACCTGCATGAATAACGAGGGCAGACGGGTAGTTGACGATATGTCTTTTACCGCAAAATCGGGTGAAATTCTCGGTATAGCAGGTATTGCCGGCAGCGGTCAGAGAGAACTGCTTGAAGCCGTTGCAGGTTTGCAGAAGCTTGAAAGCGGAGAAATCACCTATATCTCTCCCGACGACGGCGAGCAGGTGAATTTAAAGGATAAAACGCCTACCCAGATACGCAATTTGGGTGTTCGGCTTTCGTTCGTGCCGGAGGATAGGCTCGGTATGGGCCTTGTCGGCAATATGGATATTACCGATAATATGATGCTCAGGAGCTATGAAAAGGGTCATTCGGTATTCCTCGACCGTAAGGATCCGAAAGCTCTGGCGGAGAAAATTATCGAAAGCCTTGAGGTTGTTACTCCGAGCGTGTCAACACCTGTAAGGCGACTTTCCGGCGGAAATGTGCAAAAGGTGCTTGTCGGAAGAGAAATTTCGTCAAACCCAAAGGTTCTTATGACCGCCTATCCCGTAAGAGGACTTGATATAAATTCATCTTATACAATCTATAATCTTCTTACTAAGCAGAAAGAAACCGGCGTAGCCGTAATATTTGTTGACGAAGACCTTGATGTTTTAATAGAGCTTTGCGACAGGATAATGGTTATCAATTCCGGCAGAATAACGGGAATTGTGGACGGCAGGAATGCCATTAAAGAGGAAATAGGTCTTATGATGACAAAATCCGATAATAAGGAGGCAGACGATAATGAAAACTGATAAAAAAGTACACGAGTCTCTTTTTCATATCGCCAAGCGTGACGCAATGCCTTGGTACATCGCTTGGGCAATAAGGCTTATTGCAATACTTTTAGCTCTTATTGCGTGTGCTTTGCTCATAATGCTTCTTACAAACGAAAATCCCATAAGCGTCTATGCCACTATGATTGACGGTGTGTTCGGCACTTCAAGGAGGGTTTGGAGCCTGCTTCAAAGCCTTGCAATTTTACTTTGCGTTTCGCTTGCACTGACCCCTGCTTTTAAAATGCGCTTCTGGAATATCGG
>JAJQGZ010000048.1 GCA_021200075.1 Clostridiales bacterium
GATTCAATCGCTATGGATTTTTTAGATGTTCAACTTCATTTTACAATCGGCCCTTAAATAGCTACAGCTTATTTATCGCATTAATAACCCTCTTTTTGTCAGCCAACCACAGGGGAGCGACAAGGTCTTTTTTCGCTCCGTCGCCGGTTAGGCGGTGGATAACAATATCGTCGTGGATTATTTCCACGCAGTCTTTCAGAATGTCAAGGTATTCGTCAAATTCAAGTACCTTTACCTTTCCGTCAAGATATTCCTGCTCCAAATCCGTGTTTTTCAGTATGTGCAAAAGCTGGAGCTTGATACCGTTAATTTTGCCTGAGCATACATATTTCACGCTTTCAAGCATATCCGCCTTGCTTTCCCCGGGCAGTCCGAGTATCAGGTGAACGACCGTATTCACCCCGATTTTATTAAGCCTTTCAACCGCATCGTCATAAACACTCAGCAGATAACCACGTCTTATGTATTCTGCACTTCGTTCGTGGATTGTTTGCAGTCCGAGTTCAACAAAAATCGGCTTTATTTTATTTAGCTCATCAAGCAGAGCTATAACTTCGTTTCCGAGGCAGTCGGGTCTTGTTGCAATTGACAGCGCAACTATATCCCTGTGATTTATCGCCTGCATAAATTTACTTCTTAATACTTCAATCGGCGCATAAGTATTTGTAAAGGGCTGAAAATAGGCAATGTATTTTCCGCTTTTGATTTTGTTTGCCACAAGCGCTTTACCGTCTTCAATCTGCTGTGTTACCGAAAGGGAACTGTCGCCGGAAAATTCTCCGCTTCCGCCTTTGGAGCAGAAAATACATCCTCTCGTGCCGAGCGTTCCGTCCCTGTTCGGGCAGGTGAAACCGCAGTTAATGCTTATTTTGTACACCTTTTCGCCGAATGTGTCACGCAGATAATTATTCAAACTGTAATATTTCATAAAAATCCTTTAGGATGTTTTCGTTTCCGCATACAAACGAGTCTATTCTTTGCGCGCTGATTTCCTTTTTGTCAAATGTGAGAGCCTTTCCTCCGGCTTCGGTAAGGATTAAATATGCCGCCGCCCAATCCCACGGACGCAGTATCATTTCAAAATATAAATCTGCTTTGCCTGACGCAACATAGCATATGTCAAGTGTCGCCGAGCCGCTTCTTCTTACTTCAAGAGCTTTGTAAAATATTTTCTCGGTCAGCTCAAATGTTTTGTGCGCAAGCTCGTGTTCATACGGACAGGTTCCGAAAAGAACAAGACTGCTTTCTATATTGCAGTCGGAAACCCCGATTTTCTCACCGTTTAAGAATGCACCGTCGCCTTTTTCAGCATAGAACATATTGTCAAGCTCCGGGTCGTATACGATACCGGCAATAATTTCTCCGTCCTTTGCAAGAGCGGCACTTATTGCGCTGTGTTGGTATTTTTTGATATAATTCGTTGTTCCGTCTATTGGGTCGATTATGAAGCAGTAGCCGTCGGTAATTTCCTTGTTTCCGTCGCCCTCTTCTTCGAGAAATGAGCAGTCGGGAATAATCTCCCTGAATTTTGATGAAAGGAAATCCTGTATTTTTTTATCATACTCCGTAATGAGATTAACGCTTGAACCCTTGTCTTTAATTAGCAGACTGTCGCTCTTTGCGCCTTGTAAATAAATCTCGCCTGCTTCTTTTACAATCGGTATCATTTTGTCGATAAATTTCAAACTTATCACTTTTTCGTTTTATTATTAGTTTAAAATAAATGATAAATATATTATATCATTATTTGCCGTCAAGTCAAGAACGCTTGGTATATTACGGTTTCGTTTCTAAAATTTACTGCCGAAAATTCGGAAAATTTATCGAATTTTTGTTGACTTAATTATGTACTTAGTTTAGAATGAAGTTCAGTTAATTATGAACAAAATCAAATTATTTATGAATTTATTTTTGCCGTAGAAATATATATTTATAACTACGATTTTTATGGCTTGTTTCAGGCATTTTTCGGAGGAATTAATGGGAGTGTTTTTAAGCTGCCTTGTGTGCAGAGTTATTACTTTTATATTAAAAAAGCTCGGCAAGGGAGCCACTTCTCTTCCGGGCAAAATTGCTTTGGCGGTTAAGAGGGATGTTTTAACTAAGCTGTCGGAGAACACCAAGGTCATTATAGTTACTGGCACTAACGGCAAGACCACTTCGTGCAGAATATTGGAAGAGGGTTTAATTCAAGCTGGTAAGTCTTATTTTATAAATAAATCCGGTGCTAATTTGATTATGGGTATCACCACTTCATTTATTATGAACTCCACTCTTACAGGTAGATGTAAAAAGGACTATGCGATTATAGAATGTGATGAAAACGCATTCAAAGAGGTTTCACTTTTTATAAAAGCCGATGTCATTCTCGTGACAAATGTTTTCAGGGATCAGCTTGACAGATACGGCGAGGTCACTCATACGCTCGAAGCTATAAGGGAATCCGTAAAGAATATTCCCCACGCTGTAGTTTGTCTTAACGCCGATTGTTCCCTTACATATTCGATTTCAAGGGAGATACCAAACAAAGTATTAACTTTCGGGGTCAATGCTCCTTTTCACAGCAACACTCTTGCGCCTCAAATAAGCGATGCAAAATATTGCATTTTCTGCAAAAACGAATATTCGTACACTTATCGCACCTACGATCATCTCGGCGGTTTTGTGTGCAATCATTGCGGATATAAAAGGTTATATCCGGATTTTGCCGTAACCTCGGTTGTTGAGCTTGCAAAGGACAGTTCAACTGTTATTGCCGATTTAAACGGCAGTATGAATATAATTAAAATTAATCTCGGTGGCGCATATAATGTTTATAACGCAATAGGCAGTGCGGTGGCTTTATCCGCAATCGGAATTGACAAAAAGACCGTTGTCGGCGCTCTTGAAAATTTCAGCAGCGCTTTCGGCAGAATGGAACGGTTTGAAAACGGCAGTAACAAAATTAATATTATTCTTGTAAAAAATCCTGCCGGTTTTACCCAGACGATGAGCTTTTTAAAGAATATAACCGATGATTATACTCTGATTTTCAGCCTTAACGACAATGCCACCGACGGCAGGGATGTAAGCTGGATATGGGACGCCGATTTCTGTAAGATTTTCAGAAACAATAATATCAAGCAAATTTATGTTTGCGGCAAACGATGCTACGATATGGCTTTAAGGCTCAAATATGAGGGCGTTGAAAGTGAGGACATCACGGTTATAGAAAATGAAAATTATAATCGCCTTGCGGATATTATCGCAAAGCAGGACAGGGATGTTTATATAGTTCCCACTTATACATCAATGATGGCAATGCGTGAGGTGTTGGCAAAACGCTTCGGTGGGAAGGAGTTTTGGGAATGAATATCAGAATAGCTCATATCTACCCCGATATGCTTAATTTGTACGGTGACCGTGGCAATATCGTCGTTCTTACACGGCGAATGGAGTCTCGTGACATTTCGGTTCATACGGATTTGATAACAATGTCACGCAGTTTTAATGCAGATGATTACGACCTGCTTTTTATCGGCGGCGGTCAGGATTTTGAGCAGGATGTCTTGCTCGATGATTTAAAAAAGGGTAAGGATACCCAGATTAAAAAGGCTGTCAATTCCGGTATCGTCGTGCTTGCAATATGCGGCGGTTATCAAATGCTCGGCAAATATTATAAAACTTATGACGGCAAAGTTCTTGATTATATCGGCGCTTTGGATTTTTATACCGAGGGCAGGGAAGACAGAATGATAGGAAATTATGCCTTTAAAACCTCCGAGGGTATTGAAATTGCCGGGTTTGAAAATCACAGCGGACGCACCTATTTGGGCAGCGGTGTCGAACCTCTCGGCAAAATTATTAAGGGATACGGCAATAACGGCGAGGACTCCACCGAGGGAGTTAGGTATAAAAACACTTTCGGCACATATTCCCACGGCCCCGTGCTTCCGAAAAATTCGCAGTTTGCCGACCTGCTTATATCAAAGGCATTACAGCGTAAATACAGCACATCACAGCTTCCCCCTCTCAATGATGATTTTGAAAGAAAAGCCCACCGCCAGGTAATGAAACTTTATATGTAGCTCAAACCCAATCCCAATTTGCCAATCCTCTTTTATCATATTCTCTCCGGAAAATGATACTTATACAACAATCCTGCGAAAAATATCGGGGCCCCCGCAAAGCCTTTAGCTTTGTGGGGGGGGGAAAAAATATGTTCACCGTAGTACTCAGTCCTGTTTAAAACTTTACGATCGGTTTCTATCACTGTATAA
>JAJQGZ010000059.1:0-7380 GCA_021200075.1 Clostridiales bacterium
GCATAAACCAATGCGTAAACAATTATCCATATAAGCAATGTAATAATTGTATCAGTCTTTGCATATAACATTATAAGAGTGCCGACTATAAACGGTACAATCATTCCCAAAAGCTGTTTGAATATATTTTTCCAGAAAACAATGACATTAATATTCATCTTTTTATGATAAACGATATTCATAATGATACCGTTAGCCGTAACAGCAGTAATGGCAGTTCCCACTGCTGCACCCACTGCTCCCCAGACCTGGCAAAGGTAAATTGTTAATCCTAAGTTAAAGAGTGCACCGATAAACAAAATAATTGATCCGTAATAATGTCGATTTTCAGCTCTTTGAATTTCAATTCCGACATTTTCAATAAGCGGAATTGTTCCGGTAATAATACGCATTACGGCAACAAGATATGCATCATCATAACCTTCCCCTGCCCACAGATAAATAAAATCTTTACCGAAAAATACAACGCCGGAAGCAATAAGTGCAAGAACAAGAAACTGGATTCTTCCTACCTTGGTAAAAAATTCAGTCAGTACTTTTCTCTGATTATTTTCATCATCAGCGGTGGTATTGACAATTCGGTGAACCCTGGGGACAAATACACTTGAAATCTGCGTTGAAAAGCTTTGGTAATGGCTCGCAAGAGAAGCGCCAACAGCATAAACAGCTACATCGGCAGTACCGCAATAACGAGCGATAATAACATTATCAAGGCCGCCGTTTACTTGGTCTACTATAAGATTAAATGCAACAAGACCCGAAAATGCAAAAATGCTTTTAAACAAACCTTTCTCCCAATGACCGAAAGAAGCACGCATTTTCAACCTGCCAAAAGCATAATAACGATTTACAGCGGTAAAAATAACATTAAAAGCGAGTGACAACGCCGTCAATCCTACCGCTCCGTATCCCATAAGTATCAGCGGAAGCTGAAGAAGCGGATTAAGTACGGTTTTTATAATACCTGTGGTTTTGGTGAAGATATACCTTTCATGGGCGGTTATGTATGCACTTATACCGGTTGAAGCAAATGAAAGAAAAAGACTGATTGACGAAATTAAAAGCATTATCCTTGCTTTTTCCTGTTCAGCAGATGTAAGCCCGGTACCAAAAATCATATCAAGATTGAACATCAGGAAAATACCGCACAAGAATGCAATTATTCCGATAACAAAATAAACCGTAAAAAACAATCCGTTAAGCTTATTAATCTTATCTTCTTCATTTTTTAGCTTATACAATGTATAATAGCGAATATATGCACTTGAAAAGCCAAAATCTAAAACACTCAACATCCCGATTGTTGAGGAAACGGTATTATAAAGTCCGTATTCATTCTGCCCAAGTATTCTCAGCATAACCGGGGTATACAGCAACGATATTAAAATTCCCACTGCTGTTTGAGAATAGGACAAAACTACTCCTGTTTTAAGTTGAGTGGAACTGTTAATTTTTTTTTTTCTCTCTTACCCATAAAATCCTGACCTTTAAAATTTAATATAAATATTAATCAATCCGCTGCTATAAACAATCCGTTTTTAAGCTTTTATACACCAAAAGGTGGGGAGGCATCTTCAACTGTATATTCAATGCCGTTTTCATCACACCATGCTTTTAGCTTATCCAACACATATTTGCTTTCAAAGTCGGCAAAGCCGTCGGAAATTTCCGAATAAGCATTAAAATATTTCCAAAATGTATTGACATATTCATCACTGCCGAGCCTTGAAAATACAGCGCTCAGCTTTTTATTTTCAAGTGTTTTAACATAGGCTCTGATTATTTCCTCATTGCTTATTGTAAGATAAGGAATAAAGCCGTTTGAAATCAAAGCGGCGTCATTGTCGCTCAAATCCTCGGAAGAATGAACGGTGCCGTCAGTCCTTGAAAACCAATATTCGCCTGTTGAACCCCAGACGCACCGCATAGATTTTTCGTTAATTACAAGGTTCATAGCAATACCTCAATATTATTTATCTATAGAATTCATAAGACCGCCGTTTTTGATTATATTCTGAATAAAATCAGGGAATGGCTGTGCCTTATATGTTTTATTTGCAGTAACATTTGTAATAATACCGCTGTCAAAATCCACCTCAACGGTATCGCCGGATTTAATATCGTTTGCGGCTTCTTCACACTCAAGAATAGGCAGACCGATATTAATAGCGTTCCTATAAAAAATGCGTGCAAAGGTGGAAGCAATTACACAGGAAATACCGCTTGCTTTAATTGCAATAGGTGCATGCTCTCTTGAAGAACCACAGCCAAAATTCGCCTGTGCCACCATAATATTGCCGTCTTTTACTTTATTAACAAAGTCCGCATCAATACCTTCCATACAATGTGAAGCAAGCCATTTGTCATCACTCTTGTTAAGATAACGTGCGGGGATTATAACATCGGTATCAACATTATCACCGAACTTATGTACAGTACCTTTTACTTTCACAGTCTTGCCTCCTTATATATTTCTCGGGTCTGCAATATAACCGCTGACGGCAGAAGCCGCCGCAACCGCAGGAGAAGCAAGGTAAATTTCCGATTTTACATGACCCATTCTGCCGACAAAATTGCGGTTAGAGGTTGAAACAGCCTTTTCTCCGCTTGCAAGAATACCCATATGACCGCCGAGACACGGGCCGCAGGTGGGAGTTGATACAATTGCTCCAGCTTTGATAAATATTTGAGCAAGCCCTTCTTCGATGCATTGAAGATATATTCTTTGCGTAGCGGGAATAACTATACAGCGTACACCTTTCGCAACTTTTTTATCTTTCAATATCTGTGCGGCTATACGCATATCCTCCATACGACCGTTTGTACAAGAGCCCATAACGACTTGGTCAATTTCGATTTTTCCGAGTTCGTCAACGGTTTTTGTGTTTTCAGGCAAATGAGGACAGGCAACAGTCGGTTCAAGTGACGAAAGATTAATTTCAACGACGCTGTCATAATCGGCATCATCGTCTGCTTCAAATATCTTATATTCCTTTTCGCTGCGGTCTTTGACATAATCAAGAGTAATATCGTCAACCGGGAAAATTCCGTTCTTAGCGCCGCATTCTATTGCCATATTTGAAATACACAGGCGGTCGTCCATTGAAAGTTCTTTTATTCCGTCACCGGTAAATTCAAGAGATTTATAAAGAGCACCGTCAACACTTATCATACCGATAAGATGAAGTATAACATCCTTACCGCTGATATACGGCGCTTTTTTGCCGGTTATAATCACTTTTATAGCAGACGGCACTTTAAACCAAGCCTTGCCGGTAACCATACCTGCCGCCATATCAGTAGAACCTACTCCGGTGGAAAAAGCACCGAGTGCGCCGTATGTACAAGTATGTGAATCCGCACCGATTATACAGTCGCCGCAGGTTACAATGCCCTGCTCAGGCAAAAGAGCGTGTTCGATTCCCATATTCCCGACATCGTAATAATGGAGTATATCATATTTTTTTGCAAATTCACGCACTTGCTTACAATTTTCAGCCGATTGGATAT
The DNA here is from genome assembly GCA_021200075.1 of Clostridiales bacterium. Taxonomy (GTDB): domain Bacteria; phylum Bacillota; class Clostridia; order Oscillospirales; family Acutalibacteraceae; genus Eubacterium_R. Next base: position 3,511 of record JAJQGZ010000059.1, read on the forward strand.
CCTTATTAGGCGTAAAGTGATCCATAACAAGCGATATCCTGTTCTTATCAAAAACAGAAGTTTTGCCGAATTTATTCATTTCATTAATAGCGACCGGAGAAGTAACATCATTGCCGAGAACCATATCAAGATTCGCTTCAATGAGCTGACCTGCCGTAACGCTGTTAAGACCCGAGTGAGCAGCAAGAATTTTCTGCGTCATTGTCATTCCCATAATTTATCACCTATTAATCTATTAATTATAAATTAAATATTATCTGTGAAAGAGCCTTCTCCTCTTTCAAGTGAAGTAACGCCGGTACGAGCAAGTTCGACTATTGAAAAGTCCTTTTCAATGTTTTCGATAAACTCGTCAATAGTGCTTCCCTGACCGGTAAATTCAAGAGTAATGGTAGTTTTGGAAATATCGAGAACTCTTGCTCCGTAACGAATGTTAAGAGAAAGCAACGCATTTTTCTGCTCAATTCCCTGTGCGTGTACTTTTACAAGCAAAAGCTCGGAAAATACAGATTTTTCTTCTTTAAGCTCCGCAACTTTTTTAACAATTTCAAGCTTGAGAAGCTGTGATTTAATCTGCCTGACATTTTCAGACTCAGTATATGCTTCTACCGTCATTCTCGAAAAAGCGGGGTCTTCCGTCTCACTGACGGTAAGTGAACTGATATTGTATCCCCTTCTCGAAAATAGACTTGCTACACGCTGCAAAACGCCGGCGGCATTGTCTACAAGAACGGATAAAACAAGCTTTTCTTCAGCCATAATCATTTCCTCCTTACATTTCTTCTATAATATCGGCGGCTGCTCCGCCCGGAGGTATCATCGGTAAAACATTGCTGTCCGGTGAAATATAGCAGTCGATAAGCACGGGCTTACCGCACTCGCAAGCTTCTTTTATAACGTCGTCAATTTGGCTGTTATTTTCTATTCTTACACCTCTGACACCGAACGCTTCCGCTACCTTAACAAAATCAGTCGCTCTTTGCGGGTCAGTATCGGCAAATCTGTTTTCATAAAAAATCTTCTGCCACTGACGAACCATACCCAATACGGTATTGTTCATAATTATCATAATAACCGGAATATTGTACGAAGCAATTGTTGCAAGCTCGGAAAGATTCATATGGAAACCGCCGTCACCTGCAAACATAACAACCTTACGCCCCGGACAACCTACAGCGGCGCCGATTGCGGCACCCATTGAATATCCCATAGTACCGAGACCGCCTGAGGTTAAAAGCGTACGGGGAAGATTGTATTTATAAAACTGCGCCACCCACATCTGGTGCTGACCGACATCAGTAACAACTATCGTATCATCGGGAGTATATTTATCAACAGCTTCAATAAGAGTTTGCGGATTAACGAAATCGCCTATTTGATTCTGCTTAAACGGACGCTTCCAAGAATCAATACATTCTTTCCATTCACTGTGGTCGCACTGTTCAATTGCTCTTGTAAGATTGGGGATAACTTCTTTCACGTCACCTCTGAGATGATAATTTGAGTTAATATTCTTATCCATCTCGGCGGCGTCAATGTCTATATGTAAGATTTCCGCATTGGGAGCAAATTTTTTCCTGTTACCTGCAACTCTGTCCGAAAAACGGGCACCCGCAACAATAAGAACATCACAATCGTGCGCAGCCATATTGGCTTCATATCTGCCGTGCATACCTATAAATCCTAGATGAAGCGGATGATTATACGGAAATTCGCCAAGCCCCATAAGTGAGGAAACTACAGGAGCGTCAAGCTTTTGTGCAAAGGTTATCAAATCTTCTCCAACCTCGGAAGAGATTGCACCGCCTCCTACATAAATAAGAGGCTTTTTCGCATTGTTTAAAAGTTCAACAGCTCTGTCAAAACAGCTTTTTTTTGGTTCAACAGCTTCATCAGGTAACTGCTTAGGCTGAGGTGTATACTCACATACTGCGGCTGTTATATCCTTGGGAATATCAACAAGAACCGGTCCTTTTCTGCCCGATATTGCAATTTTAAAAGCAGAACGGATTGTATCTGCAAGCTCTTCAACGCTGTTTACCATAAAGTTATGCTTTGTAATCGGCATAGTAATACCCTTAATATCAATCTCCTGGAACGAATCGCGACCGATAAGGGATGTTGCAACATTACAAGTAATTGCTACCATCGGGATAGAATCCATATATGCTGTGGCGATACCTGTAACAAGGTTTGTTGAACCCGGCCCCGAAGTTGCAAAGCAGACTCCGACTTTACCTGTAGCTCTGCTGTAACCGTCAGCGGCGTGTGAAGCACCCTGCTCGTGAGAAGTGAGTATATGCTTGAATGTATCGCCGTACTTATAAAGCTCGTCAAAAATATTGAGTATAGTTCCGCCCGGATAACCGAAAATTGAATCAACGCCTTGTTCCTTTAGCGTTTCAAGAACTATTTGCGAACCGTTAAGTTTCATCTTCCTCTCTCCTTTTATACCATATTCTTAAATTTTCTAAATAATTTTATTAGATATAAAAGATATATTATATTATTTACCTCTTAATGTCAAGTGTCTATTTAATTACAAATTGACAAAGAAAACTGATTTTTGACAGTTGTATTTACATATATATCAATATTTTTAATTATTTTCTTGTAAAAAATGTTGTTTTGTTTTATACTCATATATAATGTTGCTTCGTCGGTATGTTTTACCTGTACCGATTTACAATATTTATTTTTATAATAACAAGGAGTGTCAGCTATGAAATTAGGAATAGTCGGCTTGCCGAATGTAGGCAAAAGCACACTTTTTAACGCAATAACAAATGCAGGCGCACAAAGTGCAAATTATCCTTTTTGCACAATTGAGCCAAATGTGGGTATGGTGAGCGTGCCTGACGAAAGGCTTGATAAGCTTGCTCAAATGTACAATCCGGATAAATTTACTCCCGCAACTATTGAATTTGTCGACATTGCAGGTCTTGTAAAGGGAGCTTCGCAAGGTGAAGGACTCGGAAATAAATTCCTGTCACACATAAGAGAAGTTGACGCAATAATTCATGTCGTAAGATGCTTTGAAAATGACGATATAACACATGTTGTCGGAAACATTGACCCGGCAAGAGATATTGAAACAATCAATTTAGAGCTTGTCCTTTCAGACCTTGATATATTAACAAGAAGAATCAACAGCAAAAAAAAAGCAATGAAAGGCGACAAAAAGATTGCCGGCGAAGTCGATTTCCTTGAAAGACTGTTAAGTGAAATGGAAGAGGGCAAGACCGCAAGAAGCGTAGAAATAAGCGACGACGAGATGGAATATCTTAAAGAAGTTTCACTCCTAACCATAAAGCCGGTTATTTATGCCTGCAATATGGGAGAAAATGATTTTGCAGACGGAATAAAAAATAATGAATACTACAAGACGGTTGAAAAAATAGCCGCATCTGAAAGTGCCGAAACTTTGCCGATATGCGCACAAATAGAAGAAGAAATCGCACAGCTTGACGAGGAAGAAAAGCGGCTTTTCCTTGCGGATATGGGGCTTGAAAACAGCGGTCTTGACAGACTTGTTAAAAAGAGCTATTCCCTGCTTGGTCTTATATCCTATCTTACCGCAGGCAAACCCGAGGTAAGAGCATGGACAATCAAGAAAGGTACAAAAGCTCCTCAGGCAGCAGGTAAAATACATACGGATTTTGAAAGAGGGTTTATACGAGCAGAAGTTGTTTCGTTTGACGACTTAATGAGTTCGGGAAGTATGAATGCCGCCAAAGAAAAAGGTCTTGTCCGTTCCGAGGGCAAGGATTATGTTATGAAAGACGGAGACATTGTTCTTTTCCGCTTTAATGTTCAATAAAAATACGCCGATTTTGCAAAACAGCATTGCTGAAATCGGCGTATTTTTAT
>JAJQGZ010000059.1:7390-19080 GCA_021200075.1 Clostridiales bacterium
ATTTTTATCAAAAAATGTAAAAAATATCAGTTTGATTAAAACTTTTCAAAAATTAACATTATTTTTGTTGACTATTTATAAAAGTTGTAGTAAAATATTTAGTGGTGAAAGGAATTATGTCAAAAGCAGATACCGAATTAAAAGATGACGCAATTCTTTTGTATGCACAATCCGGCAGTAACAGATACATCGAGGAGCTTATTAAAAAATATCCTCTGCTCGTTAAAGCAATTGCCGGCGGATACAGCGACACCCCTGCCGAGTCTGACGACTTGATTCAAGACGGAATGATCGGTCTTCTCGCCGCAATTAAATCATACGATGGGAATAAGGGCGCTTCTTTTAAAACTTATGCCGGAGTTTGCATTGACAATTCAATACAGACTTCGATTAGAAAATTTCACCGACAAAAGGATATTACCTTAAACAGCATTGTTGAATATAGGGACGAGGAGCTTCCCTCTCACCGTGTCAACATAAGTGCCGAGGATACTTTTATTGCTAAGGAAAGCGTTTATATACTTAACAAAACGCTTGATGAAAATCTTTCTGATTTTGAAAACGAAGTCCTGCGACTGCACATCGTCGGATGCAGTTACAGTAAAATCGCAAAAAAACTGTGCAAATCACCTAAAGCGGTAGACAACGCTTTACAGCGTATCCGCAAAAAACTGGCTTCGATCAAATTGCGTGATACATAATTCAAGCCGTCTAAATACAGACCTTGATTATTAATCCGACGAAATATTTTCGAAGAGGTATCTAAAAATGGCGTACGAGGACAAAACATTAGTTTGCAAAGATTGTGGAAAAGAATTTCTTTTCTCTGCCGAGGAACAGGCGTTTTATGACGAAAAAGGATTTCTTAACGAACCGCTCAGGTGCAAGGAGTGCCGTGACAAGAAAAAGAAAAGCCGCCGTGAATATCACGATGTAGTTTGTGCTTCCTGCGATGCAGCTTGTCAGGTTCCGTTTGCTCCGGCCGGTGACAGACCGGTATACTGCAGCGAATGCTTTTCCAAAATCCAGGAGGAAAGAGGTTATTAATTCCTTTCCTTTAAATATTGGGTAAGCACAAAAGAATTGACTAAGTGCACTTCTTTTGTGCTATCTAAATATATTTATAAAAAGGAATATCAGCTATACTCTACATTAAAAGCCGACAGTCAAAACTAATCAGACTGTCGGCTTTTAATATCTTCAGCTATTATCTTTTACTTCCAACTTTGAATTACTTGCGGATTTTCAAATATCTCATCAAGCTTTCTCAAAAACGGAACTACATCGCCGTAATCAAGCGCACGGTGGTCAATTGCAATTGTGAGAGGTATAATCATCCTTACTTCAATTGCATCATTACCGTTTTCATCTTTTACGACCGTCGGTCTTTTCTGTGCGGCATTAACTGCAAATGCAGTTGTCTGCGGTGGGATTATCTCAAGCAAAGTACATTCGCCCTTTTGTTCCCTGTAAATTGAACCGAGGTTTGAAATTGTTGTTGTCCCCTGCTCTATATCGTGCTTGGTAAGGCGCTTTGTTGTCGGAATAGAATAGTAATCCTTTTTAGCCTGACCGCTGAGAGTTTTTACCTTATGCTTGCCTGTTTTTGAACCGTAAAGCCTGCGGATTGCCTGCAGTACTTTACCCTGCTTCAAGCCTGTGAGAGTATTGTCGAGCGAAGCCTCAAACATTACTTGATTCATATCCGAACCTTTTATTCTTTCAATAGTGTTGTTGATAGCTTCTGTCATTTCCGTTAATGACTTATCGCCCATATCGTACATATTGACTGTCATCATTTCACCGGTCGGAAGAACCATAGGCATTGAAACATCAATATTGTCATAATATTTAAGACGTCCTCTTACAAGCTTTCTGTTAAATTCAAGATGAGTATTCATCTTGGGCGCAGCTTTGAGACCCTCGCAAATAATTTTAATCATAACGGTGTTAATCGTTGTTTTTTTTGTTTTATCGGTGAAATCCGCATTAAGCTTTTTGCATTCCTTTAAAAGCTCTGTTGCGTCTGCATTGTATGTCATTGTCGCATGAGGAATCGTTTCCCAGCTTTCCAATGTCATATTGGAAACAATCTTCCTTGCAATACCAAAATGTTCTTCTTTTACTAACGCCATATATTTGTTTTCCTTGTTTACTTACTTTTACTTATTTATTGATAACCTGTACAAGAATTTTTATTTAAATACTGCACAAGAATTATAACATAATGTTCTCAGTCGGTGAGTTTTTCGGACTTGACGAAAGTTTACTTTTTATATCGCCAATTATTTGCTCTTTTGCTGCTGCATATTGCTCTTTAATCCCATCCTTGACTACCGAATACTGTTCTTTAAGCTTCGTCCTTAGAAAACGGCTCTTCATTAAAGCGTTTAACATATTCAACAATCAAATGCGGTCTGAACTTAGGGTCGGCTATTTTAATAAGAGTCTTTGCCCTTTCCTTAAGAGTTTTGCCCTTTAACTGAGCTATTCCGTATTCTGTCACAACATAGTTGACATCATTCCTCGGAGTAATTACGACACTTCCCTCGGTGACAATCGGAACTATCCTCGATACCAAGCCTTTTTTTGGCGGTTGACGGCATTGCGATAATTGACCTGCCGCCTTTGCTCATTGTTGCGCCACGGACAAAATCCACCTGATCGCCGACAGCCGAATATTGATTAAGACCGACTGTATCGGAAACGACCTGACCGAGCAAATCAATCTGAATACAGGAATTTATCGAGACCATATTATCGTTTTTGGCGATTTCTATCGGATTATTAACATAATCAATCGGATGAAGTTCAACAGACGGATTATTATTAATATAGTCATTGAGCTTTTTAGAGCCGAATGCTGCGCCGAGTACTGTTCTGCCCTTATTCGTTTGTTTTCTTTTATTATTGATAATTCCGGCTTCAAGCAAATCGACAACTCCGTCTCCGACAAGCTCACTGTGCAGACCAAGGTCTTTCTTATCCCAGAGCTGTGCGCAAACGGCATTCGGAATGCCGCCGATACCGAGCTATAAGCAGTCACCGTCGTGAATCAGAGAGGCGCAATTTTTACCTATTTTCATTTCCGTTTCGGTAATATCAACGCTCTTAATTTCCGGAAGTTCCTCATCACATTCAACAAAATATGTAAAATCTCTTACATGCTTAATACTGTTGCCGAATGTTCTGGGCATATATTTATTTACCTGAGCTATAACTACCTCACAGTAATCCGTGGTACCCTTTATGTAATCAATGGTTGTACCGAATAAAACATAGCCGTGCTCGTCAGGCGGAGACACCATACAAATACTTACACGAGGGCAAATATAATTTTGAATAATATCCGGTATCTTATAAAAATGGGAAGTGGTAAACTCACTTACGCCGCTTGAAATCGCTTTTCTGTTGCTTTGGGAAGCAAAAAGGCAATTAAGTGTAAAATGCCCTTTCATTTCCGGACGGCACCAGGGCGAATCACCGAGAGTAAGCATATTTACAATCTCAACATTATGATAACTCTCATAATTATTGACAAGAGCTTTCTCTATCCCGAACGGCTCGCCGCAGGCAAACCCGGTTACTACCTTGTCATTATCGTGTATCGCTTTTATTGCCTCTTCGGCTGTAACAAGCTTACTGCGGTATACATCTCTCTAGTCCATATTAATTTACCCCTTGAAATTTATGAAACGGTTAATCATCATATCATTAATATAATACATCAATTTGTAATACTTTGTCAATGAATTTGTTGATAAATTAATAAACAAATTATTTTATAAATCTATAAATTAATATATTTTAATACTAAACTTTCAAATTTTCTTCCACCTCGGCAACCTTGAGCATTATCGCACATTCAATTCTTTTGCGGTGAAGCTCGCAGCCGAGAGAGAATATTCCGTCAACGCTTCCGCATGAATGGTATGCATTTGCCGCACATCCTCCGGAGCAGTAAAGCTTTGTAAAGCAGTCCCTGCATTCTGCGTGAGAATAGACATTGCAATTTTCAAACTGATTTAAAATCTCTTTATTTACAATGCCGTTGTAAATATCTCCAAGCAGGAAATTTTCGTCACCGACAAATTGATGACACGGATACAGTTCACCGTCAGGCGTTACGGCAAGATATTCCGTACCCACTCCGCAGCCGGATACACGCTTAACTATACATGGCCCCGAATCAAGGTCTATCATATAGTGGTAAAAAGTAAATCCGTTGCCTTTTTTGTAACGATTAAGCATCTCGTTTGCAAGTATTTGATACTGCTCTTTAAGAATAGGAATATCATCCTGCGTAAGTGCATAATCTTCGGCAGGATCGCACACAACGGGTTCAACGGAAAGTTCTTTAAAACCGAGGTTTGCCATATGAATGATATCGTTTGAAAAATCAAGGTTATTATGGGTATATGTACCTCTTATATAATAATCCTTTTGCCCCCTTGCGTCGGCAAATTTAAGGAATTTATCCTTAATCAAATCATAAGATTCGGCACCGTTTTTTGACACTCTCATCTTATCGTTGACTTCTTTTCTTCCGTCAAGAGATAAAACGACATTGCCCATTTCTTTATTGCAAAAATCAATTACATCGTCATTTATTAAAAGTCCGTTTGTTGTAAGCGTAAAGCGAAAATTTTTATTATATTTACCCTCAAGGCTTCTGCCATATTCAACCAGCTTTTTGCAAACTTCCCAATTAAGTAAAGGTTCACCGCCGAAAAAATCAACCTCTAAATTCTTCCTCGTACCGCTGTTTTCAACAAGAAAATCAATTGCTCTTTTTCCCGTTTCAAGCGACATAAGCCCTTTCGGACCGTCATACTCCCCTTTGCCGGCAAAGCAGTATTTACAGGCAAGATTGCAGTCGTGAGCCACATGAAGACAAAGCGCTTTTAATACGCCCTGTCTCCTTTTAAAATCACCGGCATATTCTTCAAAGTTATCCTCGGCAAACAGCCTGCCGTCGGCTTTCAGCGACTTAATATCTTCAAAACAAATGTCAATATCATCGGCAGTAACATCGGGATCGTTTTTATATTTTTCAAGGATATATGACTTAATATAATCCTCGCTGTTATTTTCATACATAGATATAATATCAAAGGTCGCCTCGTCAACGGAGTGTACGCAACCGCTGTTTTGGTCGAGAATTATATTATATCCGTTCATTTTATATGCGTGTATCATAATTACTCCAAAACTGAAAGGCGGGAGTATATATTACACCCGCCTTTATGCTTTTAATTTAGTGCAGAATTATTTTTTGAGTTGCTCACACTTCTGGTTTGCAACGGAACAGGATGTCTTGCTTGCCGACTGGCAAGAGGTCTGACATTCACCGCAGCCGCCTTTTTTAGCCGACTCGCAAAGATTGCGTGAACTTAATGTGTTAATTCTTTTCAAAAAGAACACCTCTTTCTAAAATTGATTTAATTATGTGATATATGTATTTTACATTAATATTATTTCTTTGTCAATATCTTTAAAGGCAATAAAGAAGAATCAGACAAAACATTTACGCCTAAATTGTATAACATTTTAATATATTCAACCGTTTTTTCGCAAATTGTCTGACCGGGCAATAAAACCGGAGACGCCGGAGGATATGCATAAATAAATTCCGCACAAACCTTACCGATACTGTCTGTTAATAATGTCTCTTCCGTTTCGTTAAACGACTCTGCAAAACTTACAGATTTACTTATTTCAGGTACGGGAGGAGGAGAAATATTATTGCATCCGGTTTCTAAATTATTTAAAGCGTCAAGCAGTAAATCAAAACCATTTTTGCTATCGCAGACAGTGGAAATAAGAATTACATATTTAAGCGTTGCGCCCTCAGGCTCGATATTATAGCTTCTCAAATGCTCGGCAAGCTCCGTTCCGGTATAACCCCGTACGGAAAGAACAATGCGAGTAGGATCGTCGTTATCGAGCAATGTTACTGCATCTATACTTTTTAAAGCGGTGTAAAAATTATCAAGAAGCAATTTATACCGTGCAAATGCTTCTCTTGAATTTTCAAGAAAATCCACGCATTTATCGACAGAATCAAGCAGGATATAGCTCGGTGAACTTGTTTCAAATATATCCATATATTTTTTTACATTACAGTAATATTTTTCATTATTAATATGAATAACGGCGGTTTGCGTAAGAGACGGAAGCGTTTTGTGCAAAGATTCTATTACAATATCTCCCCTGCTTGCGGCAGGAAGCCAGTCGGCAAAACCGAAATGCGCTCCGTGTGCCGAATCGACTATAAGCGGTATCTCACATTCAATATTGCTGACATAACCCTCGTATGTAGGAGAGGTTATCACAGCAGCGCAGGCATCGGGATTTTCAGAGATTGCTTTATCAACGCTTTGCTGAGTAACTCCTTTAAAACAGGAAAATTCATTATTATATTCCGGCTCGATAATGCAAAGCTCCAAGCCGTTTAACAAACAAGCATTATAAACAGAGCGGTGACAGTTTGCGGCAACAATTATTTTATCTCCCCTGTTACATACCGCACTTATTGCAGAAAGCACACAGCAGGTTGAACCGTTGACGGAAATAATACTTTTGCCTGCACCGAATACTCGTGCAATACGCTGTTCAAATTCTTTTATTAATCCATAGGGAGAGTGAAGATTATCAAAATCCTTTATCTCCGTAATATCTATATTTTCGGCAGGAAGAGAAAGATTGCTTTGCCTTTTATGCCCGGGCATATGAAACGGATATGAGGAAAGCGAATTAAGTTTACAATCGAGCTTCAATCTTAGTCCTCCTAAAATTATTTATTAAAAGAAGAATATATCCGACTATAATCGGTATTGTCTCTATCAAAAAAATTTTGTTTAAATATTATCAGCAGTAAAAGGTCGGCAAGCAGAACAATTGCGCACAATCCGCAAATAACATACTGCTTGGTAAAAAGAAAAAATAAAAAAACGGTAACACCCATAACAACAGAAAAGCCAAGCAAACCGATACAATGAGCAATATACTGCGGATAAAGACTGTAATCAAAATCGCAGGAAAGAGTTACAATCATACCGATCCCCGCCAAAGCAAGTAAAGGAATATAAAACTTATATTTTGTATCGGAATATGCTATGCAGATGTTATATGCAAGGGCAAAAAATGTGGTTATTCCCCACAGGCAAAAAAGAAGACGATGTTCAAGACCGACCTTTGAAATTGCACTTGAAACGCCCCAAATACCTCCGAAATGCATACAACAAATTGTAAAAATTACCGCCGTTAAAACGGCAGTGAGACAAATGATTTTTTCATAATAAAATTAAAAATAGTTATATTTGTTTATATAATCAAATGTGCATACAAATTCTTTAATGCTGAGATGAGACAGCAGATTTTTTCAGCTTCAGTTCCCTCTCTGCCTGACTTTCACGCAAATATACGGGCATAAGGCGAGACGGCGAGATCTTTTCTTTACCGAGTGCCGCACGGGAAACTCCGACACCATTTTGATACCGCCTGTCTAAATCCGCAAGCACTGTATTTTCAAGCATTAAATTGTTATAACAAAGCTCCGCTCCGTCTCCCGCTATTATGACATTATCAAAGTCGGCAAGCTCGGTTTTTAAATCGTCAATGGAGATTGCCCTGTCATTGCAAAGCCTTGTTACAACACCGTCTCTAATTTCAAAAAGAGCATTATAAAACTGCATCCTGCGTGCGTCCATAACGGAGCAGACAATACAATTTTCATCAATAAAATTATAAGCAATCGCCTCAAGTGTTGAAACCGGAATACAATCTATGTTTTCAGCAAAAGCAAGTCCCTTTACCGTTGCAACTCCTATTCTGACACCTGTAAACGAACCCGGCCCTGCAGTGATAGCTATAGCCTCAATCTGTGACATTTTATAATCGCCGAGAATCCTTTTTATAAGAGGAAGCAATGTTTCACTGTGGGTAAGCCCTGCGTTAATCAGCTCACTTCTGATTATTTTATCGCCCTGTGTTAATGCCGCCGATGCGATAACGGCAGAGGAATCAACCGATAATATCATTTTATTCACCTATATCATACATCATAAAACGCCTTGAATTTTCATCAATACGCTGAATTTCAACAATCACAGTATTGTTGGGCAAAGCGGAATATATATTTTCGCTCCATTCAATAGCAATATAAGCATCAGTTCCCAAAACATCAAAAAAGCCTGTAGAATAGAGGTCGTCCCAACCGTCCACCCTGTACATATCATAATGATAAAGAGTGTTTTTTTCGGAAACATAGGAATTACATATTGAAAAAGTAGGAGAAAAGACATCGCAGTCAATTCCGAGACCGACTGCAAGCCCTTTTGTAAACGCTGTTTTGCCCATACCTAAGCCGCCGATAAATGCAATCACACTGCCTTTTGGAAGTGACGAGGCAATTTTTTCGGCAAGAGCAAGGGTTTCCTCATAGCTGTGAGTAGTATATTCCCTCATCAGAAAAGTCCTACTGTGTTGCCGTTTTCGTCAATATCAATATTATATGCCGCCGGAGATTTTGAAAGCCCGGGCATAGTCATTATGGAACCTGTTTGACACACAACAAATCCTGCACCGTTTGACAATGACACCGATGATACCGTGAGCCTGAAACCGCTCGGTCTGCCGAGTGCGGTCGGGTCGTCGGAAAGACTGTACTGCGTTTTTGCCATACATACAGGCATACTGTCAGCACCGAGCTTTATAAATCCGTCAAGGCTCTTTTTCGCTTCCTTGGTATAATCCACGCCGTCGGCACCGTAAATTTCCTTTACTATAGTTTCAATCTTATCATAAAGAGGCATATCTGAATCATACAGATAATGAAAATCATTTTCCTTTTTACAGGCAAGTGCAACTTTTTGCGCAAGCTCAACCGCTCCGTCTCCGCCGTCGGCAAAACACTTTGTAACTACGCATTCAACGCCCTTGCTCTTGCAAAGGCTTTCAATATATTCAATTTCTCTGTCGGTATCCGTATAAAAATGATTAATCGCAACAACAACAGGCACACCGAATTTTTTTAAATTATCTATATGCGCGCAGAGATTTGCACTTCCCTTTTCAAGAGCAGAATAATTTTCCTCACAAAGATTTGATTTTAAAACGCCGCCGTTATATTTCATAGAACGAACAGTTGACACAAGAACGACGCAGGATGGTTTAAGAGAAGCAAAACGGCATTTTATATCCATAAACTTTTCCGCACCGAGATCCGAGCCGAATCCCGCTTCGGTAATACAATAATCGGCAAGCTTTAATGCAGTCTTTGTAGCTCTTACGGAATTACAGCCGTGAGCAATATTTGCAAACGGGCCGCCGTGCATAATCGCCGGAGTATTTTCAAGAGTTTGCACAAGATTCGGTTTAAGCGCATCTTTAAGCAGTACGGTCATTGCGCCGTTTGCTTTAATATCACGGCAATAAACAGGGTCGCCCGAATAAGTATAAGCAACAAGAATATTACCTAAACGCTTTTTTAAATCAAATATATCATCCGCAAGGCAAAGAATTGCCATAACCTCGCTTGCAACGGTTATAACAAAGTGATCCTCCCTCGGAACGCCGTTAACAGCTCCGCCGAGAGAGCAAACAATATTTCTTAAAGCTCTGTCATTCATATCAAGACAGCGCTTAATCTGCACCTTTCTCGGGTCGATACCGAGTTCATTGCCCTGCTGAATGTGATTATCAAGCATTGCGCACATAAGATTATTTGCGCTTGTTATTGCGTGCATATCACCGGTAAAATGAAAATTAATATCCTCCATCGGAACGACCTGAGAATAACCTCCACCGGCGGCGCCGCCTTTAATTCCGAAAACAGGGCCTAGCGACGGCTCTCGCAAAGCTATAACCGCCTTTTTGCCGATTTTTTCCATAGCCTGACCCAAACCGATTGTAACGGTTGTTTTTCCCTCGCCTGCCGGAGTGGGATTAACAGCCGTAACAAGTACCAGCTTGCCATCTTCTTTATCCTTTAATCTGTTATACACACTGTCGGAAAACTTTGCTTTATAGTTTCCGTAAAGTTCCAACTCGTCCGCTTTAATATCCAAAGAAGCCGCAACATCGGCAATATTTTTCATTTTAACGCTTTGAGCTATTTCAATATCAGATAACATCTAATCATCTCCGAACGATATTAATATATTTTACAGTATAACATATATGATAAAATATTCCAATATTTTTATTTAAAATTTATTATTCATTATTTTATTATTGACTTGAAAAAGAAAATATATTTTAATATAATATATCTACAGCAAACAAAAGGAGGCTTACGGTTGAAAAAGGACAGAATCGGATTTTTCGGCGGACTTGATTTTGTCACGCTTATAACGGCGCTTATCGGCTCGTGCTACGGTCTTATGCTTGTTTACAGTGCCTGCTATTCAAGCCTCGACGACGGCGAAATCATAACAAGCGATGTCAGAAGTATGCTTATTTCTGTATCTGTGGGAATAGTACTTGCACTGATAATATGCAATATCGACTACGAAATAATATCAAAGCTATGGCCTGTTATTGCCACAGGGTGCATAGTATTAATGATAATAACCCTGCTGTTCGGAACGGCAGTTAACGAGGACAGACCCGATGCAAGAAGCTGGCTTGATTTCAAAGTATTTACATTTCAGACTTCCGAGCTTTTGAAAGTAGGGTTTATAATAACATTTTCATATCATCTTGATATGGTAAAAGATCACATTAACAGAATAAAAACTATTATACCTCTTGTTATTCACGGAGCGATACCGGTTATGCTTGTCATTGCCACGGGCGACTCCGGATCGGCTCTTGTTTTCCTACTTATGTTTATAGGAATGTTGTTCTTTGCAAAAGTACATATGGGCTACTTCCTTGCGGGAATATGCGCTTTAATAGTCGGCTTCATTGTCGGGTGGGAAACCGGTTTAATCGACGGTGTACAAAGAGAAAGGATAACAGCTCTTTTCTACCCCGACGAATATGAGGGCATACTCTACCAGCAAACCAACGGAAAAATCGCTATAGGAAGCGGCGGATGGTTCGGCGAAGGGTATCTTAACGGAAGTATGACGCAAAGCGGTCAAGTCCCTGTTAATGAAAATGATATGATACTTTCCGTTGCAGGTGAGGAATTCGGATTCATAGGTACTATGGTGGTTATATTAATCCTTGCCGTACTTATTTTAAGAGTAATATCAACCGGACTTAAAGCAAGGGATAATGTCGGATATCTGATGTGCAGCGGTATCGCAGTTATGCTTTTTTCACAAATGGTTATTAATATAGGAATGGAGCTTTCCTGGCTTCCCGTAATAGGAATTACGCTTCCGCTCTTTTCCTCCGGGGGTTCTTCGTCACTATGTATATACCTTGCTCTCGGAATTGAAATGAGCGTTTACAGATATTCCAAATCACAGCAAAAAGCACTATTCTATAAATAATTGTAAGAATAATATCAAACTCCCCGAACTGAAATCAATTCGGGGAGTTTTTGTATTGCTATTTTGTTGTGACTTTCTTGACCGTTGACTATTTGGAGTAAATTTTTTGCCGTTGACGGTTTTGTATGTACGAATACGAACATAATATGTCTTATTTGACTTCAGCTTTTTAACTGTCTTTGTCGTTTTCTTTGCACCTTTAATTGTAACGGTTTTTTGTTTTTAGTAAATTTTTTATTCGTT
>JAJQGZ010000137.1 GCA_021200075.1 Clostridiales bacterium
GCGATTGCAAATTGCCCCTACGGTTGGCTAATGAAACACTGATTTTGTAGGGGCGGATGATATCCGCCCGAAACAAATATATTTATATAACCGGCTATTCTCAGCAATTATATGATCTCTCGATCATTTCACAACATATTCCCTAATCAATGCCGCACTTTCACGCAAAACAAACGACAGTAGGAAAAGCCAATCCGTCCTTGAACTGACGGCATAGGCGGTCATGCCGAATTTTTTGCAAATCAACTCGGCTCGTTTTTGATGATAATCTAAGGTCGCAATCGCCGCCTCGGTTTCTCCCAATTCGTCGAGTATTTTTTTGGAATACTTAATATTCTGATAGGTCGATACGGATTTATCCTCGACAATCAACCTGTCGGAGGAAATACCTCTGTAGGTGAGGTGCTGTTTCATACAAAGTGCTTCGGAAATTTTCTCGTCCCTGCCCTGTCCGCCGCTGAGTATCGCAACCGAATCGGGGTTGGCAAGCAGAAAGAAGTACGCCGTATCCATTCTTTTTTCAAGAGCCGGGCTTGGAATATCTCCGTCAACCCTACAGCCGAGCAGTATCAGCACCCTCTGGTTTGTCGCTCTGTTGCCCGGCGAACGCATTATCACATATGCCGTAAGCACAAGATACACGACTGTGACAAGGGCGAAAAACGACACACCCTTTTGCAGTGAAAAGCTCATTTTGTTCCACAGCGAACCGCAGACGATAAAAGCCGCACCCAGCGCCGTTCCGACAACACTGCCGAAATTAAACGACCTGCGGAAAAACGGAGCGACATAAGCCAAAAGCATTATAACTCCGGCTGTTATTAACATTATCTGCATTATTTTTTTGGAATTATTCTGTCCTTGCCGCCCATATACATTTGCAGTACCTTTGGAATAAGTACACTGCCGTCGGCTTGAAGATTGTTTTCAAGAAACGCTATCAACATTCTCGGCGGAGCGACAACGGTATTGTTAAGAGTATGGGCGAGATAATTCCCCTTTTCTCCTTTAATTCTTATTTTAAGCCGCCTTGCCTGGGCGTCGGTAAGGTTCGAGCAGGAGCCTACCTCAAAATATTTTTTCTGCCTCGGCGACCAAGCCTCAACATCGATGGACTTAACCTTCAAATCCGCCAAGTCGCCCGAGCAGCATTCGAGAGTACGAACCGGAATATCGAGACTTCTGAACAAATCAACCGTGTTCTGCCAGAGCTTGTCAAACCACATTTTAGAATCCTCCGGCTTGCAGACAACCACCATTTCCTGCTTCTCGAACTGATGAATACGGTAAACGCCCCTCTCCTCAATTCCGTGTGCGCCCTTTTCCTTACGGAAGCAAGGAGAATATGAAGTCAGAGTTTTCGGAAGCTCCTCCTCAGGAGTGACCGTGTCGATAAATTTACCTATCATAGAATGTTCCGATGTACCGATTAAATAGAGGTCTTCACCCTCGATTTTGTACATCATTGCGTCCATTTCCTCAAAGCTCATAACTCCGCTGACGACATTTGACCTAATCATAAACGGCGGAACGACATATGTAAACCCACGGTCTATCATAAAATCTCTTGCATAGCTGATTACTGCGCTGTGGAGCCTTGCAATATCGCCCATAAGATAATAAAATCCGTTGCCGGCAACCTTGCCTGCGGATTCAAGGTCGATACCGTCGAAGCTCTCCATAATATCGGTATGATACGGTATCTCATAATCGGGGACTACCGGCTCGCCAAAACGCTCAACCTCCACATTCTCGCTGTCGTCCTTGCCTATCGGAACAGATGGGTCAATAATATTTGGTATGCTCATCATAATAGATGTTACCTTTTCGTTAAGCTCCTTTTCCTGTGCGGCAAGCTCCTCAAGCTCCTGCACCTGTGCGCTGACCTTTGCACGGATTTCCATAGCCTCGTCTTTTTTGCCCTGCGCCATAAGTGCGCCTATCTGCTTTGAGAGCTTGTTCCTGTTTGCACGAAGCTCGTCCGCCTTAACCATAGTGGCTCTCCTGCGTTCGTCAAGCTCGATAACCTCGTCAACGAGCGGAAGCTTCTTGTCCTGGAATTTGTTTTTGATGTTGTCCTTTACTACCTGCGGATTTTCACGCAAAAATTTTATATCAATCATTTCTCATTCTCCTAACTTATTTGAATTTACTTAATCTTTTTTTAGTTTCGTTGAAATAGGTTTTGTGCTGTTTATTGCGGGCGGATGATATCCGCCCCTACTGCTGTGTATCGTCTAAAACTTTATAAATAGTTTTTATCGTTGTGTAATTTACTTCTTGTATTTTGGTAGGAAATTATATGATAATTCCAGTTATTTATAAACTTTTAGTAAATACAAGGTACTACTATTGTCATTAGCAGAAGCTTGCTTCTCTAATCCGTGTTATATCATTTTTTAATTTTATTACAGGATTCTTTGTACTGACCGAATACGACATCAAAGCCGCTTTCGTCGTCACATACAAAATTCCAATAATCCTTTCCTGAAAGCCACTCATCATCGGCGAAAAACCGCCTGTTTCTTTCACGACCGAGAGAGGAACACTCGCAGAAATCATCAAAAATACTTGCATAAAATATCTTTATTTTTTGCGCTCGGGTCGTCCTTTAACTGATTTTTTAAAAGGAAGTATTCCTCAAGCAAAGCTGATTTCTCGGCACGAGCCTTTTTATTATCCAAATCTCCCGATGCTTTTAATTCAATCAGGTAATGCTCGTTTTTTCTGCGGCGAATAAAGGTGATTATCGCCCCGTATCTCATATGATAATTTAGCGATACAGTTGCCCATATATGCCAAAACATTAACAAAGCTGTGAGCAAAAGGCGAACGAAACATAAATTCATCGCCGAACTCGGCTGTAAAAGGATTATTTTTAGCTGTGCTTACAAAGCTGTAATCACAGTTATCTTCAAATTCGTATCCGCTTAACAAACCCGTTGCAAAAGCTGTTATTGCACTGTCAACTATGGATTGTATTACCTTTCTTTTTTCCATACTTCACAAGTGATTTTATTCTCCTAACTTATTTGCAATCGCCTTTAAATCTTCGGCGGAATAAAATTCTATTTCAAGTGTACCCTTTGTGCGGCCGTTATATACCTTGACCTTTCTGCCGAGTGCCTCGGTTAGCGACAGCTCCACCTCGTCGTAAAACGAATCCCTGCGTCTGCTTTTCGTATGGCTTGATGAAAAGGTTTTATCAGCCATTTTGGCAAGACGCTCAACATCACGGACGGTTAAATTGTTTTTGATTATACTCTGCGCTGCCTCGTAAATCATAGCCTCGTTGTCAAAAGCGAGCAATGCTCTTGCGTGACCTGCGGAGATTTTGCCCTCACGGGTCATATCACGAACCTCCGGCGGCAGTTTGAGCAGACGAAGCGAGTTGGCTATAGCAGGTCTTGACTTACCTACTGAAACAGCGACGGCTTCCTGTGTGAAACCGCACCTGTCGATAAGTGCCTGCAAACCCTCCGCTTCTTCTACCGGATTGAGGTCTTCACGCTGGAGATTTTCAATTATCGCAATCTCCATAGTCTCTACATCGTTCAGTTCCCTGATAACCACGGGGACTTCCCTTAAACCGGCAATTCTTGCGGCTCGCCAGCGTCTTTCACCTGCGACAAGCTGATAACCGCCTGCCGGCAGAGGACGAACGAGAAGCGGCTGCAAAACTCCGTGCTGACTGATACTGTCCGCAAGCTCCTGCAATGCGCCCTCGTCAAAGGTCTTTCTCGGTTGTTCCTTGTTGGGTGTTATCTCGTTTAACGGCAGGGTGTTTACCGTGGACATATCGTCAACGGAATTTTCAAACATAAGCGCACCCAAGCCCTTACCGAGACCCGATTGCTTCTTTGCCATATTGCCTCCCTTTAGTGTTTATGTTAGTGTACTTTTTTCGGGCGGATAATATCCGCCCCTACGGTTGGTTGATAAAATGCCGATTTTGTAGGGGCGAATTGTTTTCGTCCGAAAAATAACAATGCCTTTATAGTTTCTGTATGTAATATTATTCGTATATGTCCTTATAATAATGTATAATCAAACGAACCGATAACTCCACACTGTTTAGTTACCCCGTCGGCAACAAATATCAAAATATTGTGTCCTTACCCAAATATTGTTGGAGTTATCAAGATTTCGTAGTACTCAGTCCTAACTAAAAGTTTATAAATAATTGGAATTATCATATAATTTTCTATTAAAATACAAG
>JAJQGZ010000013.1 GCA_021200075.1 Clostridiales bacterium
ATATTAAATATTATCGTATAACATATAGAAAAATCATTCCTCTCTGAGCTGACGGACGATTTTTTGCAGTTCCACCAAATTAAATGTATATTTGCCAGTATCGGTATTCAGAATATAGTATCTTGCACAGACCTCGCCGTTAAGTACCGTAAAGGACTGGCGCAAGGTTGTTGTCATATAGTCGCCCGCTTGACGAGCGTTTGAGCCTGCCGATATTACTACGCCCACCCTTTTTGGCTTCTTAATCGGCGGTTTTGCACCTCTTTTAAATCTTGCACTGTAATAACGCTGAAATCTGTCAATAACAGCCTTTAGCGGAGCAGGAAAAAAATTATTATAAACAGGCGTAAAAAAAGCTATGTAATCGGCATCTTCAAAGTCTTCAAAGAAAATATCAAGGTCTTTATTTGAACAGCCGTCGTGATATTCACAATATTTACAGTCCGTACACGGTGCAGGCGACATTTTATATGTGTCGTAAACTTTTATTTCACAATCTACAAAATATGCACTGACTTGTTTAATAAGTTCACTGCAAATTCCGTCCTCACGAGGAGAACCCATTATAATTAAAAATTTCTTCATTTCATCACCCGATTAAATTTTTAAATTAAAAATAAATAATCACGATATAAACATCATATATCAATTCGTCAACGAATTATACCACAAAACATAGAATATTTAAAGATAAAATCGTAAATAAAGTTAATGTTGATTAACCGCACAGTCGTATTGTATAATAATTATACTAAATGTTTTAACAGAGTAATTTCTGTTAATCAACCAAAGTGGTGACGGTAATGACCAAAAAGCAAATAGAAAAAATTATTAATAAAAATAATCCCGATAACGTACAATCAAGTGAAAAAGCCGGAATGATAAGCGGTATAACGGGAATTATATGCAATATTATTTTATGCGCAGTTAAGTTTTTTGTCGGTTCGGCGGCAAATTCGGTTTCCGTAGCCGCAGACGCTGTAAATAACCTTTCAGACGCAGGAAGTGGTATTATACCTTTAGCCGGAGCAAAGCTTTCAGCAAAGCCGGTTGACAAGGAGTATCCTTTCGGTCACGGAAGACTTGAATATGTATCGGCGCTGGTAGTATCTTTTTTAATAATCCTGATGGGATTAGAACTCGGCAAAAGCTCTGTTGAAAAAATAATTTCACCTCAAACGGTCAAATTCAGTGCGTGGAAAGTTATTGTGCTTATTATTTCTGTCGGAATAAAGTTATGGATGACATATATCAATAATAATTTGTTTAAGGTAACAGGTAATCTTAACGCAAAGGCAACTCGTCAAGACAGCCTCGGAGACTGTGTTGCAACGACTGCAACGATTATATCGCTTATAATTTCGCACTACACAGGTTTTACAAGAGCGGACGGTATAATCGGTCTCAGCGTTGCGGTAATAATCTTAATTTCCGGTATCGGTATAATTAAAGATATTATCGGTCCTCTGCTCGGTCAGCCGCCGTCAAAAGAGCTTGTAAGCGAAATTGAAAGGATAATGCTGTCGGAAGAATAATCGGAGTACACGATTTAATTGTTCACGATTACGGTCCCGGAAGAATAATTGCATCCGCACACGCCGAGGTTCCGACGGATCTTGATATTGTCACTATACACACGGCGATTGATACTGCTGAAAAAAATCAGAAATGAGCTTAAAATTGTAATATGTATCCATATGGATCCGATAGCTGTAAATGACGAGAAAGCTAACCGATATAAAAAAACTGACCGAAGAAATACTGAACGAATTTGACCCTATGTGTTCTTTCCGCGATTTCAGAATGGTAAAAAGTCACACAGGAGTAAATTTGATTTTTGATTTGGTAATTCCGTTTTCAAAAAAAATAATACGCCGAGTGAAATTTTAAATGAAGTAAAAACTCGCTTTGAAAAGCGTGACCAAAGCATTGACCTGGTAATAACGGTTAAACATTCGTATGTATAAAAAGCCGGTTATAATCGTAAATATAATTAATCGTTATTCTTATTGCAATCATTTTTTTACTGTGCTATAATTCAAATATATTTTTAAGTTTTATATGGGCAGGGATAAACAATGAAGATAATTAATTTAGAGGGATACGCGGTAAATCCCGGAGATCTCAGCTGGGACGGTATAGAAAAACTCGGAGACTATACCGTTTATGACAGGACTGCGCCGAAAGATATTATAAAAAGAGCCAAAGGTGCCGAAGCGATAATAGTAAACAAGAGTATCATTACAAAAGATATACTTGAGGCACTTTCACCGGAATTAAAATATATCGGACTTCAATCAACGGGATATAATGTCATTGACTGCGAAGCTGCGTCAAAGCTCGGTATTACTGTTTGCAATATTCCGGCGTATTCCACCAATGCCGTCGCACAGCATGTATTTGCATTTATTTTATATATAACAAATAAAATAGCGGTTCACTCACAGTCGGTCAAAGACGGAGACTGGTGTTCCTGCCCCGATTTTTGCTATTGGGTATCGCCTCTTGCTGAGCTTGACGGTAAAACTATCGGAATAATCGGGTTCGGTTCAATAGGCAGGAAAGTTGCGGAAATTGCCGAAGCGTTTAAAATGAAAGTTCTTGTGTACACTCCGAGAATTAAAGAACTCGGTACTCTGAAGGCGACTAAATTTACCGACCTTGATACTCTTCTCAAGAACAGCGATTTCGTAACCTGTCATTGTCCGCTGACTAAAGAAACAGAAAAGCTTATTAATGAAGATTCTCTTTCAAAAATGAAGAAAAGTGCAGTTTTGATTAACACATCAAGAGGCCCGATTGTAGATGAAATCGCACTTGCCGAAGCACTTAATAACGATGATATTGCAGTAGCAGGTCTTGATGTTTTGGAAACAGAACCTGCTCTGCCGGATAATCCTCTTATTACAGCGAAAAACTGCTTTATAACACCGCATATTGCCTGGGCTTCAAGGGAGACACGAGCAAGACTTATAACAATTCTTGAGGATAATTTAAAAGCATTTATTAACGGCAAACCGCAAAATGTTGTCAATAAAATTTAACTAAACCGCACAACTTCAAAGCCGTGGAATTATTCTGCGGCTTTGAATATTTGAATATATACTTTGAATATATAAATAATCTTGATATTTACATACTGTTTTGATATAATGTATTGATATTGATGAAAGAGAGGGGCTGATATAATGCCGATAAGAATTGACAACGAATTGCCAGCAAAGCAAAGCTTGGAAATAGAAAATATTTTTGTTATGAGCAACACCCGTGCAGATACGCAGGATATCAGACCTTTGAAGCTTATAATTCTTAATCTTATGCCAACTAAGCTTGAAACAGAAACGCAAATTTTGCGTCTTTTAAGTAATTCTCCTTTGCAGATAGATGTTGAATTTTTGCAGGTGAAAAGCCATATTTCAAAAAATGTATCAAAAAGTCATATGGATAAATTTTATAAAATATTCGATGATATTAAGGAAAACAGATATGACGGTATGATAATTACTGGCGCACCTGTCGAACTGCTGGAATTCGAAGAGGTTGACTACTGGGACGAGCTTTGCACCATAATGGAATGGAGCAAAACAAATGTATACAGTACATTCCATATTTGCTGGGGCGCTCAGGCAGGATTATATTATCATTACGGCATAAAAAAGGTGAAGCTTGACAAAAAACTTTTCGGTGTTTTTGCTCACAAAAGTCTTGATGTGACACATCCGCTTATGAGAGGACTCGATGACGAATACTATGTTCCCCATTCAAGGCACACCGAGGTACGAAGACAGGATATTGCAAAAGTAAAACAGCTTCAAATAATATCCTATAGCGAAATTGCGGGAGTTCATATAGTTTCCGATATGGATTGCAGGCAGTTTTTTGTGACCGGTCACAGCGAGTATGACAGGGATACACTGGCAAAGGAATATTTCAGAGATAAAGCCAAAGGGCTTGATATTGAGCTTCCGTGCAATTATTTTTCGAATAATGACGACCGCTGTGTTCCGATAATGAACTGGAAAAGTAGCGCAAGCCTTATATTTTCAAACTGGTTAAATTATTTTGTTTACCAAAAAACACCGTATGATTTAAGTACGCTTTAAAATTTAATAACGAGAATTAAAAAAGGATAGCCGAAAAAGCTATCCTTTCTACGTGTAGAAAAAGTTAAATTTATATTTCTGGCTGTTGAGAAAGTAGCCAAAATTA
>JAJQGZ010000092.1 GCA_021200075.1 Clostridiales bacterium
GTTTATATTCGGCGAATAAGTGTTCGTCGGCAGCGATAAAAAGGAATGTTATGGGAAGAATCAGCAATAAGCAAAAACAGATATTGGATTTTATTAAAGAAAAAACCGCCGAAACCTCAATCCCTCCCTCGGTTAGGGAAATTGCACAGGCGGTCGGTCTCAATTCCACATCTTCGGTGCAGTATCATCTCAATGCTCTTGAAGATGCCGGATATATCAAAAGAGACGCAAATCTCAAACGCACGGTGCGAGCCGTCGGCAGTGCGGAGAATATCAGGCATATTCCTCTTGTGGGTACCGTTACGGCAGGTATGCCCATTCTCGCTACCCAGCAGATAGAGGACTATATCGCTGTCTCCGGAATGAACGGTGATAGTTTATTTGCGCTTCGTGTTCGAGGAGATTCAATGGTCAACGCAGGTATTCTCGACGGCGATATTGTCATTGTTGAGCAATGTCCCACGGCTGATAACGGAGAAATAGTTGTCGCTCTTATCGAAGATGAAGCGACGGTTAAGAGATTTTATAAAGAGGACGGTTATTTTTGGCTTCAGCCCGAGAATGATAAGTACGACCCCATAATCGTAAACGAATGTAATATCTTCGGTATAGTTAAAACTTTGCTTCGCAACTATTGATATTTTCTTTGTATTGCGATAAATTATTAATTAATAAGACAGTGCCGTCAGGCAGTGCTATTTTTACAGGTGGTGTTTTTATGAGTGAATGTAACAATGATTGTTCTTCCTGTTCACAAAATTGTGATTCAAGGAAGCAGGATAAAACGGATTTTTTAAAGCCGATGAATAAATATTCAAATATTAAAAAAGTAGTCGGCATTATGAGCGGAAAAGGCGGGGTAGGTAAAAGCTTTGTGAGCTGTATGCTTGCGCAAAAATGCGCCGAAGCAGGGCTTAAAGTCGGTATACTCGACGCCGATGTTACCGGCTCGTCCGTTCCCAAATCATTTGGAATAATGTCAAAGGTTATGCAGGACGACGAATATCTCCTGCCGACCGTTACTGATAACGGAATAAAAATGATGAGCATAAATCTCCTGCTTGAGGATGTCAATTCTCCCGTAGTATGGAAGGGCCCGGTTATCAGCGGTGTTATCGAGCAGTTTTGGAGCGATGTCCGCTGGGGAGAGCTTGATTACCTCTTTGTAGATATGCCTCCGGGAACAGGCGATGTTGCCCTCACCGTTTTCCAGAGCTTGCCGGTTGACAGCGTTATTATCGTCACCACTCCGCAGGATCTTGTCAAGATGATTGTCAGCAAAGCGTATAATATGGCTAAGATGATGGATATTCTGATACTCGGTTTGGTCGAGAATATGAGCTATTATGTTTGCCCCGATTGCGGGAAAAAGGCTTAATATTTTCGGCGATTCAACCGTTGACGAAACGGCTCAGGAGCTTGGTCTTCTGGTTTTTGCCCGTCTGCCGATTGACCCTCAGATTAACCGCCTTGTCGATGAGGGCAGGATATGCGATGTAAAGGGTGACGAGCTTAAAGAGCTTACCGATTTGCTCAGGGAAACCTTGCCTGAATAATCGTCAAAGCCTTTGTCTATAGATTATTTGCATTTAACTGATGATACGCACCACTTTACAGTGCGGTGCTTTGGAGGAGAATATGCCTAAAAGACAGGATTATATAAGCTGGGATGAATATTTTATGGGCGTTGCAATGCTCGCTTCCCGCAGAAGTAAGGATCCCGGTACGCAGGTCGGCGCCTGTATAGTAAATGAAGACAACAAAATTATGTCCGTTGGTTATAACGGATTTCCCAAAGGGTGCAGCGATGATGAATTTCCCTGGGAGAGGAAAGCGGATATTGAAACCGACACCAAGTACCCCTATGTTTGCCACGCAGAGCTTAATGCAATTTTAAATTCGGGCGGCAACAGTCTCAGCGGATGCAGGATTTATGTTGCTCTTTTTCCCTGTAACGAATGTGCCAAGGCGATAATTCAGGCAGGCATAAAAGAGGTTATCTATATCAGCAATAAATATAAGGATACCGAGCTTGTAAAAGCAAGCAAAAGAATGCTTGAATGTGTAGGCGTTAAGCTTACACAGTTTAATTCCGATAAACAGATAGTGATTGATTTTAACAAAAAGAGAATTTAAACGGCTTATGAAAGATATTGACATTTACGATTTTGATAAAACCATAGTTCCGTTTGACAGCGGTTCTCTTTTCTGCGCATATTGCCTGCTTCATTACCCGTGGATAATATTAATTATCCCCGTTTGGGCGGTAGGTATAATTCTCGTGTTGCTCAGGATAATTAATTTTACATCGTTTAAAAAGCTTTGCTTTTTGTTCGTGCCGTTTATTCCGCTCGATAAAGCCGTTAAAGGTTTTTGGGACAGGCACGAAAAGCAGGTGCATAAATGGTTTTACAACCGTAAAAGATATACCGTGGTGATAAGTGCGTCGCCCGATTTCCTGCTTGAGGAAATACATAAAAGGCTCGGCTTTGAAATGCTGATTTGCAGCCGCCACAGCAAGAAAACGGGCGCCATACAGGGTGCAAACTGCCGTGGAGAAGAAAAGGTGAGACGGCTTTACGAGGTCTTTGATAAAGACGAGATAAATGTTATAGATGTTTACTCCGATTCTCTGAGCAACGACGCACCGATATTTTCTTTGGGTAAAAATTGCTATCACATAGTAAAAAGTGAGAAAATCCCGTTTAAATACAGCGACCTTGGCTGAATGCAATTATTTTGAGCTTACCGAATGTATTTAAGGATATGTAATTGATATGAAAAATTATGTTAGAATTTTAGCTGTGCTTGTGCTTTTAATTGCTCTCGGTGCGGTGTTTATATATTCATATGACTACCGGCAGGAGAAAAATGCAAGCAATATAATCCTGACAACTGCCGATATGAATACAAAAAAAAGCACCACCGCCGCTCGAAGGGAGCTTATTGCCGAAAATGAGGAGGGCGATTATCAGCTTTATATCGACGATGATACGGTATTGCTTGCCCACGGTGAGCTTGAAAAGGAGCTTGACGGCTGGCTTTCCTATGTCGAGCTTGAAACTCCGTCTCTTTATTATTACGATTATGACGGCGACGACGAGGGCGAGCTTATCATAAAACTCGTAAGCGGAACCACAACCGACGGCGACGGCAACTCGTCTTATGCCTATACCTTATATCTTTTCGATACCGCCGAGCAGGACGGCGAAACTCAGTTTACCGTTATTACCGCTAATAACGAAACCTGGAAAGTTCCTTTTGAAGAAGCGATAAAAACTGAGATGAGCCAACTCAAATCCTGCAATAAATTTATTCAGTTCGTTATGGACGACGCCGAGGAATCCCTTTATTATGATGATGAGACGGGAATATCGCTTAACGAATATACCGGGTTTGCCTGTGCGTTGCAAAACAGTAACGGTAGCTATGCAACCCTTGACCGCTGGAATAAAGGTAACGGTGTTTACAGTGTTGATGATGACGGCAATATAACTCTTGAAATTCAGCTTCTTGCATATTATGTGAATGTTGACGACCCTCAGTATATCGGAATTATCCATTGCGGTATAGGCGTCAGCGGCGGCGAATTTGTTATTTTGCCGAGCAGTATTGAATTTATTGCAGATGATGAATATAAGGTAATTTCTCCTACTTCTCCGTCTGATGAGGATTGGAAAAGCACAATCAACAACAGCGCCGACCCAATTGTCAGAGACGGCGACGATAATCAGATTGACTGGCTTGAAGCAAGCTTTGATTTAAGCACGGATTTTGATGAAAAGACAATTTCCTTTGCCGGCTACACCTCGCAGATAAAATCCGTTGACAAGGTTGTTATAACGCCCGATTCCGTTGTTCTTACAGCTAAAGACGGGTACGAATTTTCAAGTCATATGCTTAATACGGAAAAATTTTCCGTAAAAATTTACGCAGATACGGATGATGAATATAATATCGCTTTTAGTAGTGAAATTAAAACTGTAGGCGGCAGAAGCGTTCTTACAATTACCTTTGACCGTGCCTACGACCGTGAAATGCTTGACGGTATGGTTGTCAAGTTCGGTGCATAATATCGGCGGTTATGGACTTTTAATATTTGCTTTGTCTGCTATAATTTACAAACATTAAGTTTAGATTAACT
>JAJQGZ010000029.1 GCA_021200075.1 Clostridiales bacterium
ACCTTAAATCTTTTGCATATTTTAAAAAACTTACACACTTTTCTTGACAAAGCCCTTTTTGCCGTTGACGGTTTTGTATGTGCGGACACGGACATAATAGGTTTTCTTGGACTTCAAGCCTTTTATAGTTTTTGAGATCTTGCTCGCACCTTTTACAGTGACGGTCTTTTTGTTCTTGGCGAACTTTTTTTATTTGTGGCAACTTGTATTTGATAGCTTGTTACACCTGATACCTTTTTCCAAGTGACTTTAATGTTCTTCTTAGCTTTCTTGAGCTTTTTGATTTTGGTCTTTTTGGGTTTTGTAACTGAGATTGTATCAGTTGTTGTGGCTGTATTTGTTGCAGAAGTTCCAGCGTTAGCTGTTGCGGTATTGGTTGCAACATCGGTTGCAGTGCTTGCGGCGGTATCGCCTGAACCACTTGTACTGCCTGAACCTTGAGTTGTGGAATCACTTTCAAGCGCAGGAATATAATCCGAGGAATATGTATCTCCGCAGGATGAATATACATATACGGTATAACCCTGACTGCTGTATGTGAGCGCAACCACGGTTGTTACATAGGTGTGACCGGTTGCCGGAGTTTCGCTGTCAACATAAGAATCTCCGCAGGAACAGGTATGTGTAGTATAACCGCTTTGCGTACAGGTAGGAGCGGTTACGGTATCGGTATATTCGTGGCTATGATACAGAGTAACAGCAACAACCGAATAATCATTTTCATCTTCCGTTTCGGCATTTGACGATTTTACAACAAATTTAACAGGATATATACCATCATCGTTAAGGCTTACAGTACTCTTGTCAACAGTGTATTCAACCGCATACTGCTCTCCGGAGTTTACTGTACCTACTTCTATTGTGCCGATAACCGTTTCATCATCGCCGCCGATAACTTCAGCAACAACATTATCGGCATCGATAAGAGTATCATTTTCAATAACAGAAGAAATTACGAATACATCATCAAGCTCATCATATGTAATTTCGCCGACAGAAGCATTGGCAATTCCCTCTTCATATTCGGCGGAATTATTACTTTCGTCAACATCGCACTCGCATTCAGCTGTAACCGTAATCGTAGTATTTATAAAATCATTGGGTACATCATAAGCAAGAGTAATGCTTGTCTGTGCGCCTGATTTGAGATTAATTTCCTTATCATAATCGACAGAATTGCCGAGTGTATCGGAAACGGTGATTTGAACAGTTTGAATATCCTGTGTACCGTTATTTTCCAAAAATGCAACGAAAGATGTTGACGAACCTTTTTCAAATGCAGTCTCATCTATGTACTCAACAGATACAGAGATATCGGTGAAATCATCGGATTTCATAAAGCAGAGATCACTCTGACCATTTTCATAATAAACTTCGCCGTCGGAATCCTCGCTTTCAACTCTTTGAGTATTTGAGAACACGCCGCAAAGCTGGCTATTATATTCCACAGCTGAAATACTTGATACAAGATTACCGCTGTCGGTAAGCTGAACAGGACTGCTCCACTCGCCGTTTGAGTATGAACAGGTATATATCTCACTTCCGCCGTTATCGGTTGTTTGAGTCCAAACAAGCATTGTTGAGGAATCGCCGTTTATGCAGGTAAGCTCGCTTACCGCACCGTTATATTCGCTGAAAACATTATTTACCTGACCGTTTGAAATATAACAAATATTATCGGAATTTGTGTAGAAAAGGCATGTTTCTCCGTCAACCGTGCCGTAAAGCGAATTGGAACAGGATTCAGAAGATGAATCAGCTGAAGTACCGTTTTCAAATATCATTAGATCTTCTGTAGTTGTTATATCGCCGTCGGTATCTGCAACATAAGCATAATTATTACCGTTTGAGGCAAGCTCGGTAACATAGCCGAGGTTGCTGTCAAGCTGAGTTATTTGCGAATCGGCATATTTCATAATGCTAACACTGCCCGATGTTAAATCATTATCCGAACAGGAAGCCCAATAAAGATACGGTTCGCCGTCAACAACCGAGAGAGACGGAGAATAATCGTAAACTTCATTATCTGTAACAGTCTGAACATCTGTAAATTCATCTGACTGAGCGTCATATTTTGCAATACGAATTTCAGACGAGGACATTATTTTATCAACAGAATCCTAGCTAACATCTGTTATCTGCTCGGAAATATTCTGCCAAGCGGCATAAACATTCGTTCCGTCGGTTGCAAGTGACGGAGCGGAATCTATACAGCTGTTATCGGCGACTGCTTTAGGCTGAGACCATTCGCTGCTTTCATATATTGAATACATAAGACGGTATCTGTTATATGTATCACGAGAGGTATCGTCCTCAACATATACCATCATCAGTTTATCGCCAAGTTGAATAAGCTGTGTTTGAGAATTGGAATACACACTCTCCTGCAAGTTACTGAATGAAACATTTTGGTACGAGCCGTCAGACGAAGCGGCTGCATAATCCAATTCTCCGCCGAGCCATTCGGAAGTATCGGAAGCGTAATCCCTTGAATCAAGCGAAATATCGCTATCATCAATATCGCCGTCTGCGATTGACTGAAGCCGATTAAGGGCATAAGCGCTTACGGAGGAAGTACCCCAATATTTATCAATAGCATTTATCTCGCCTGAAAGGAGCGTCATATTACCTTTTAAAATAAAGAACTCTGCTTCAACACCAAACTCGCCTTTAAGAGAAAGCTTAAAATGGTAGTCGGCAAATTCAATAAGGGTAGGTATCGAGCCTTTGCCCCATATACCGGCGGACACGGCACCCTTAACACTTGCGCCGCCGCCGAGCTTCAAGGACGGCTCGGCATCAACCGTAAGGTTAAAATCAAGCGGAACATTACTGTCGGCAAGCTGCCTTGCGGCGCTTATTTTCAAACTGACATCGACACCGACTTGAACATAGAAATATGCCGGAACAACCCAGACTGCCCCCTGCTGAGTATATTTAAACGAGAATAAAAGTGGAACCGTACCGCACACATCTGTGAATAAAATACTTCCGTTTACAACTTTGCCCTCTGCATATCCGAGGAAACCGGCGGTAAACGAATTGCTTTTTTTCGAACAGGTGGCTAACTTTCCGTCGAAATAGCCAACCGTCTGAGTAAGTTTATTATACTGCTCAAGTTATACTGCTCAAGCTTATTAACCGAACCTTTTACGGATTTAACACAGGTTTTAACAGCGTCCTTAAAAGATTTCCAATTATTTATTCTTTCTATCGAACCCATACTCGATTCGCTTTCAAATATATCCATACCGAAAGAAAGCTTTACAATTCCGGTTGAAGCGTCGTAAGAAACGCCGAGCGGAAATTCCACAAGGTCAAGACCGAGATTTGCACCGCCGATAAGCGGCACACTGTCGCCGAGCGTTATGCCCTGCCCCGACGAGCCAATAAGATCTATAGCTGACTCATTGAGGAAATCGAGGGTATCGGAATCAATAGTTTTAACTTCAAGTTTCAATTCAACAGCCTCGGAAACCGCACCGTCGGAGGTAATCACATAGGCATAGACCGGCGAGTTTTTCTCAAACCTACTGTACAAATCAACGGCAGTGAAAACACCTGTTGTATTGGAAATACGGTGAGAGCTGTCCTGAGAAAAATAATATGTTGCGGAGCTTGCTCCCGCTAAATTTGCGGAAATTATAACATCCTGTTTACTGCCGTCAACGACAGTGAGAGCTGTTTTTTGAACCTCGGAATAGGCATTTGTCGTACCGTCCTCATTATTGCGTGCAAAGACGGTAGAAACATACGGCTTTGAATCCTTTGTATCATATGTTAAATAAATATTAAATTTCTTTGTATCTGTGGCTTTAAACGAAGCACCTACCTCTTTTGGAATGATATAATCCCTGAAATCGTCTTTGCTGACTGTAATATCATATTGTTCCAATGCGCCGTAGCCGATTGAAATTAGATCGCTGTCACCGGTTGACACTGTTAACGATGAATAGGCGAAATATACATTTTTAAGAGGAATTGAATACTGAGAGGAGACGGAAAAAGCAGTTATTGATTCATCCGCTAAATATACAACACTAGACGATGTGTCGCCGGTGTCCGGGTCGGTATTTCCGGTATCGCCGGTGTCGGGATCAGATGAGAAGATGCCGGATATCAGATTAAGTTGT
>JAJQGZ010000040.1 GCA_021200075.1 Clostridiales bacterium
CCGATCTCCAATAACAAAAACACAAACCCCAACTTCCTAAACCAATAAATCAAAATATTTTCCCCAAATAACAAAAATTTTTACGTGTCGCGGATTAAAACAAAAACCGCCGGGGATTTCCCTGACGGTTTTTTTTAGTGCATTTATTTACTTTGCGGCATTACGATGCCGAGGTGATGGTGAGAGAGGGATAATCATCAGAAGTGAAGTTTATCGTTTGCTCATACTGTTCAAGCTGAGCTTCAAGCTCGTTGCCCTCCAATGTTTGCCGAATGGTGGCAAAATCCTTTATATTTATCACGGAATCGGAATAGTAATCGCAGGTGCAAAGCTCAATCGGAGTTGAGGTATAATTACTCTCGCCGCTTGCCGAAACCGAAGCGTTTACCGTTCTTGCAATTGCGTTATCGGCGCTGACGGTAATTGCATACTGACCCGATGTGTAATAGAATGAATATTCGCCGTTTTCGTCCGTTGTGGCAACCGTGGTGCTGTCGATTTTCAGCTTAGCATTTTTCAAAAGACTGCCGAGCATATCCGTTACCGAGCCTGATACCAAATGCGTGTCCGCTTCTATAATCTTAACATTAATATCTGCGGTTTTATCAAGCACCTTAACGGTTAAGACATTGCCGGTATAATTCTCGTCGTCCTCAAGATACCAATGCTCTGTTGACTGCGAGTGAACATAGCGGATATTATATCCGTCTATCTCGTCGGCACCGCCGGACACTGTTGAGGTTGTGCCGTCGTCACGACTGTCCGACAGATACCACCCTGCTGCATAATAATACTGAGTTCCCGCTTCAAGGTGATATGTCAAACAAAACTGGAACTGATTGTGACCGTTGGCCTCGTAATTTTCAAGGTCGGATTCATCGTATGCAAGCTGGGTAAAAACCTTTGCTCCGGTGTCCGGGTCTTTCTCCCTTATGAAAAGGTACGCTTCCGACCGCCTGACATTGTAGGACAAGAACGAATATGTACCCGAAGCGTCGGGTGTATATGTGAACCAAACAAGATCGTCGTAATCGGAGATGGTACCGCACATTTTTGAATCAAGTATCAGCGTGGTCATACTTGCATATGCGCTGAAACACATTGCAAGGCAGGAGAACGCCAATGTAACCGCAAGCAAAAGAGAAAGGATTTTCTTTTTCATAATTTTACTCCCTTTTCACAATTATCAAGCGCAAGTAAATTCCGAGGTCTTGGTATTAATAAAGTTTTGGAAGTATTGCTTGCAGGAGTCGTATTTGCTGTCTTCATTAATTATTGCAAAATCCTTGATATTGATGTATCCGTCGCTGTTGGCATCAAATACAAGAATCGGAACGCTTATTTCCGCTGTTTGTGCATCGGTGATTACAATTGCTCTTTCAACAATTCCGTCGCCAGATACAGTTACAGTATAATCCTTTCCCTGAGTAATGTCAAATGTTAGTTGTCCGTTTTCATCTGTAGTACCCTTTAATGTACCGTTGGCATAAACGCTTACGCTCTCGAAGCCTACGCTTCCCTCGTCCGCAGTCTTGCTTTCAAGCACTGTGATGGTGAGAGTTATTGTCGTCGCCTGGGGAGTACCGCAGATTTCAACTGCGTCAATACCGTTGTTACCCTTTGTTACATCGGCAAGCTCCGTGCCGTCAACGCTTTCGCCGCCGTTGATGAATATCTTGATAAACAGAACCTCCTGATTATCACATTCGCTCGGCAGGGTGATATTTGAATAAGTCTCCACCGTGTCGGAATACGCATCGTTGCTGACGGCTCTTGCATTTGAAGCGGTAAGATAAGTGTAATTCTCACCGTCCGTACTGTAGGCGATACTCCAGTCACGAGGCCCTTTGTTCGAGCTTACCTGTTCTGCGCTGAGAGTGACATTGTAATATCCCTCACTTGAGGTTTGAATAAGCCAATAGCCGTTGCCGTCGGGATTGTCAAGGGATTTTGTGGTGGCAAACGGATTTGTTGTGCTGTAGCTTACCTTAACTCCGTAGGTGCCGGTATAGTCAAGGGTGGTAGCCGTTTCTCCGTCGGGATACATTGAAAGGAAGCCGCCGTTTACTCCATCGGTTTCATTAGCATAAGTGCCGTCGGAGCTGATATATGAGGATAGGAGCTTTGTGGTGCTGTTATAATCAAACTCGGCAATCGTGTCGCCCTTGTAATAATAGCTTGCGGTATTGACAAGGCTTGTCTCCTCGTCCTCCTGTACCCAAACGAGAACTCTGTACGGGGTCTGCTTTGCTTCGTCAAATCCGCTTGCGGAAGTAAGCTGAATACCCGCTGACGGATATGTTCCGCTGAGGACAAGATTATTGTTGCTGTCATATACCATATACTGCATAGGCATACCGTCGGGGCTTACATACTTAATTGTTCCCGAAGAGACGAAAAAGCTTGTGGCTTTATTTGTATAAGGCATTTTGTATTCGCCGTTATCCTCACCGGCGATTATCGCATTGTTTACATAAAGGTTGCCCTTTGACTCGTTTTGATGCAGGGTTGTACCACTGTCGGTAAGATTCTGCGTTGTCGCAAGACGGATATAAATAACGGTTTGATTGTCGCAAGCCGACGGAAGCGAAGCCGTGAGGAAAAGCTGCTCGAGCGCCGAACTGTCTGCAAGCCCGACATCGGACTGAATATTATAATATGTTTCTCCGTCAAGGCTGTATTGGAGAGTTACGCTGTCGGGCCCCTGTGCCGTGATGTAAGGCTTGCAGCTGAAATTGGTATTTTCATAACCTGCCGTGCTTACCTTAAAGATGAAGCCTGATTCCTCGCTCCAGGTTAAACCGTCGTCAGGTGATACGCTGAAAGCCATATTATCGTCATTCCAAAGTGGAACATACTGTGTTGTACCGTCCGCCGTTGCGGTCATTCTTCCGCTTTCGTCATACACGCCGCCAGTTGAAGCAACCGCACCGTTTACAACATCCTCGCTGTAGGTTGTGTAATCAAACGAATTGATATTAACTCCGCCGAATGTGACGGTGGCTGTAACACTGTCGCTGACAATATCGTTATACTGTGAATAAGCGGTGATAACCGCCATGTCGCCTACCTTTGCCGTTGACGTATCAAACGGATTGAAGGAGGATGAATAAAGAGTATCCTCGCCGCCGTTTACAGAATAATAGATGTCAACTCCGCCGTTATTATCGGTTATCATTACGGTATCGTCGTCAAAGATAACCGAGCCGTCCGACAGGGAAACAGTCGACGAATAAAGGCTTGTTATCACGCTGAGAGTAGTGCCGGTTGTCGCAATATTATTAACCGCCGCATCGCCGCTTGTTTGATTAACTATTGTATTTGTGCCGTTAATAGCAATATCGTTATATACCACCATACGGATATAAAATGTGAGCTGATTTGAACATTCGTCAGGCAGTGAAAAACTGTCAAAAGCAAGCTCCATTGCCTTATTGTTTGTAATGATATAAACTGCGCTGTCTATATCCGTATAGGTCTCTCCGTCAAGGCTGTACTGGAGCTTCCAGTCCCTCGGCGCTTTCTTTTGTTCCGCCGAGCTTTGCCGAGAATTTAATATCCTCATACCCTGCGGTTAAAATCATTGTTTTAAAATATGGATATGTTCCCCATGCAAGTGCGTCCGATTTGGAAGTACCCATTATCGGAGCTTGGTCGGAAGCGAGAGATGTTGAATCGTTTGTATATAAATCGGCTGTGCCCGACCATTTAACCTCTGCATTATCCGCCGCATTTGCCGAAGCGTAAAGATTTGATGTATTCTGATTAACTCCGCCGGTTGCGAGATAGTAATAATCCGCTCCCGTCTCGTCCGCCGTGGCAAGCGCCGAGCTGTCAAGCGTGTAATCGTAATCCCATTCGACAATCGTCCTTTGGTCTGCAACGGGTCTTGTGCCGGAAAGTACGGTACATTCGTTTGACGAAACACTGCCTGTAAGGCTTGCGCCGTCGCCCGTTGCGGTAACCGTGATAACCGAGCCTACATCGTCGGAGCTGACGGTATAAGTGTCAATAGGGACATGGTTTACACTTTGTTTGGGGACATGGTTTACAACTTTTTA
>JAJQGZ010000072.1 GCA_021200075.1 Clostridiales bacterium
ATGTCCTCGGACATTTTGTAAACCATGTTACCATATCCGACATATTATCCGCCCGTTTTTTATATTACAGTAACCCAGCCACAATATCGCCCATTTGAGAGGTTGTTACAAGCTCGAAGCCGTCCTCATAAATATCGGGTGTGCGTGCCTTGGTAAGAGCGGTATCAACCACATTTTCAATATCGTCAGCCGTCTGACCCTCGCCGAATGTGTAGCGAAGCATCATTGCGCCGGAAAGAATTGTTGCAAGTGGATTTGCCTTGCCCTGCCCTGCAATATCAGGCGCTGAGCCGTGGATAGGCTCATACAAGCCGAAGGTACCCTCTGCAAGCGAAGCGGAAGCAAGCATACCGATTGAACCGCTTATCATTGAAGCCTCGTCGGACAGAATATCGCCGAAAATATTTGATGTAACGATTGTGTCAAACTGATTGGGATTTCTGACAAGTTGCATTGCGCAGTTGTCAACATACATATATGAAAGCTCCACCTCGGGATAATCGGCGGAAACCTCCTCTGCAACCTTTCTCCAAAGGCGAGAAGAATCGAGAACATTCGCCTTGTCAGCACAGGTAAGCCTTTTGTTCCTCTTCATAGCGTATTCAAAGCCGGCTTTAACTATTCTTTTTATCTCGGGATAAGTGTAACACTCGGTGTCATAAGCGCCGACAACGCCGTTTTCCTCATAAGTGCCACGGTCGCCGAAATAAATTCCGCCCGTAAGCTCCCTTACAATCAATATATCAAGACCGTCGCCGATAATCTCCTCCTTTATCGGAGAAGCGGATTTAAGCGGAGCGAAAATTTTAGCCGGACGAAGATTTGCAAAAAGACCGAGATCGCCTCTTATTGCCAAAAGACCTTTTTCCGGACGATTACTGCCGGGCTGTGAATCCCATTTCGGCCCGCCTACCGCACCGAGTAAAACCGCCTGCGAAGCCTTGCAGGCAGCCGCCGTCTGCTCGGGATAAGGTACTCCCGTTTCGTCAATGGCACAGCCGCCCAAAAGCTGATAATCATATTCAAAGGAAAAGCCGTACTTCTCCCCTGCTTTATCAAGCACCTTTATACATTCGTCAACAATTTCCGGGCCAATACCGTCGCCCTTTAATACTGTGATTTTATATTTTTTCATATTGTCTTTCCCTCCGAGTGGTTATGAATTTCAGCAGACATCGAATATACCGGGCATTGTATCGTCTCTGGCGGTATCGTCTTGGTCACGGTTGACAGCACAGATAATACCTTTCATAGAAGCATAGCTGATATTGTGGCTTACGCCGATGCCGAAAACATCCTTGCCCTGCGGATTTTTAAGATGAATATAGCTGATAGCCTTGGAATCACTGCCGACGGAAATTGCGTGCTCGCTGTAATCCACAAATTCATAATCCGTTATGCCTATCTTTTGAATTGCGGAGAAAAATGCGCCGATTGGGCCTGAACCCATACCCTCGATTTTAACGGGGGCTTCATCGTGATATTTTATCTCGCCGCTGAAATGAACCGATGTGAGGTAATCGCCCTCGTTCTTCTCCTCACTCACCTTATAATTAATGAGCCTGTAAGGGCCGCAGACATTCCTGTATTCCTTTTGGAACAAGCTGAACACCTCGGAAGAGGACAGCTCCTTGCCTTTTTCGTCACACGCCTTTTGAACAACCGCACCAAATTCCGGATGCATAGCCTTTGGCATTTTTATGCCGTAATCGTTTGAAAGAATATATGCTGTTCCGCCCTTGCCCGACTGGGAATTTATACGGATAATCGGCTCGTACTCTCTGCCGACATCGGCAGGGTCAATCGGGAGATATGGCACCTCCCACATATCGTCCTCGGTTTCCTCCATATAAATTTTGCCCTTGTTGATAGCGTCCTGGTGCGAGCCGGAAAAAGCTGTGAACACAAGCTCTCCGGCATACGGATGACGAGGCGGAACTTTCATCTTGGTGCATCTTTCGTAAACCTCTTTGACTTTATTAATATCGTGGAAATCAAGCTGAGGGTCAACACCCTGAGTCCACATATTAAGAGCAAGAGTTACAACATCGACATTGCCGGTTCTCTCTCCGTTGCCGAACAGAGTACCCTCTATCCTATCTGCACCTGCCATAAGCGCAAGCTCGGCGCCTGCTACGCCTGTTCCCCTGTCGTTATGAGGATGCAGGGATATAATGACAGCGTTCCTGTTAGGAAGCTTACGGCAAAAATATTCAATCTGGTCTGCATAACCGTTGGGAGTTGAACATTCCACGGTTGACGGCAGGTTGAGAATAATCGGATTTTCCTCGGTTATATGCATAGTTTCCATAACTCTGCGGCAAATTTCCACCGCATTATCAGGCTCAGTACCCGTAAAGGATTCCGGCGAATATTCAAAGCGAATATTCATATCGGGATTATTCTTCTTTTCCTCCTCGATCAGTTCGTAAATAAGCTGCGCACCCTTAACGGCAATGTCGATAACTCCGTCCATATCCGTTTTGAAAACAACCTTGCGCTGAAGCGTTGATGTGGAGTTATAAAAATGCACTATTACATTCTTTGCTCCGTGAATAGCCTCAAAGGTCTTTTTGATAAGGTGCGGCCTTGCCTGAACAAGAACCTGGATTGTGACATCGTCGGGGATATAATTGCTGTCAATAAGAGTTCTGAGAATTTCATACTCAGTTTCGCTCGCAGACGGGAAACCGACCTCGATTTCCTTAAATCCTACATCA
The DNA here is from genome assembly GCA_021200075.1 of Clostridiales bacterium. Lineage (GTDB taxonomy): Bacteria > Bacillota > Clostridia > Oscillospirales > Acutalibacteraceae > Eubacterium_R. The sequence continues at coordinate 2,721 of JAJQGZ010000072.1, forward strand.
ACAAGAAGTTGGAAAAACTCTAACTTTTCCTGCAAATTCATCGGGTCTACAAGCGACTGATTGCCGTCACGCAAATCCACCGAACACCATATCGGCGCTTTTGTGATTGTATTGTCGCACCATTTCCTGTCGGGAAGATTAATCGGCTTAAACGGCGTATATTTTTCATAGCCTTTTTTCATAATAAACAGTCTCCTTTCAATATCGGGAGTATAAAAATAAGCCCCCACACATACAGTATAAGGGCGTAAAATACGCTGTACCACCCTACTTCAGCGGTTAAGAACCGCCCTTTAGTATCCCCATCAATGCCTCTGTCTGTAACGGGACAAATCGTCTGTTCCTATTAATTACTATTCAAAACAGCAACTCCGCAGAGAGCTATGCACCCTACTCTCAATATCGGCTTGCACCGTCCGCCGACTCTCTGAAAATGAAATACAAGGTCTTTCTCTGCTTCACAGTCTTTATTTGGATAATATTAAGTTAGTAATATTAAGTTATAAGAATATTATAACAAATAAATTTATTTTGTCAAGAGTGTTTTACAAAAGAGAATATCCGTAGCCGTTTGCGATAGCGTCCACCTTTTGTCCGCTCCTGCAAAGAGGGCAATCGTGCGCAGGATAAGTCTCATACCTGGGTACATCGTCCTTGGTGAAAATTGTATTTACTTCAACGCCGTCAATCTCATCCTTGGCGGAAAAAATTGATGTAATGCCGACGACGGTTCCGCCGTAATAAGCAACGCTTTCCATAGCCCTTTCGACAGTGCGTCCGCTGGTGATACAGGAAATGAGAAGCACCACCGTTTTGCCCGATATGAGCTTGCGCAAATTATCACGGAATATGATATTGTCCTGTGCGTCATATTCCGGCCCGAGAGCATATATATTCCTGCTCGGCGACGGGTCGTACATATTAGGCTTTGACAGCTCGTGAGCAAGATATGCGCCGAGTACCTGCGTCTCATAAAGGCAGAGAAAGGAATCGATTTTTATTCCACGCTCAAAATAATAATTTGCCATAAGCTTTGCCGCACTTGTTGAAACATCGTGATTATGCTTGATATCCGATGTACCTATGTAAAAGCTGAGGTGCGAATGCGACGAAATGAAATGCCCCGGCATTGCGTGTATAAAAACTTTATCGTCCTTTTCTGATGTGATTGTATAAATCGGTTTATCCATATTAATCGAGCCTTTCGTGCCGCAAATGATTAAATGGCAAGCGCCGCTGCAGCGTGACGGGCGGTTGCCGAAATTGTTACAAAACAGCAGTCTGCAATCGCCCAACTGAATTGTCGGGCGATACCTACTACTATTATTGTACATTATAA
>JAJQGZ010000136.1 GCA_021200075.1 Clostridiales bacterium
ATATGAGGTATTATTTAATAATAGAAAGTAAATTTTTTATACTTGCTTGCCGGCTTGTTTACTGCAAATACGGTGAATTTAAGAGGAGATGTTTTGATGAAAAAGTTTTTCAGCATAATTCTGTCCCTTGCAATTATTATTTGTACTACAATCGGCGTCGGTACTTGTGCGTCGGCGGCGACTTATTCGGGCGAATGCGGAGATAACATCACTTGGGAATACAACTCCTCCTCATACACTCTCACCATTGAGGGCAGCGGCGATATGACCGATTATGAATCAACTTCAAACTCTCCGTGGTACAGTTACAGAACCGCAATAAAAAGTTTAACAATCAGCGACGGCATAACATCAATAGGTGATTATGCCTTTTCTTATTTAACCGCTTCATCACTTAAAACCATAACTATCCCCGACAGTGTTACGGCTATCGGGGATTATTCTTTTTATTATTGCAGTGCGCTCACATCATTAAGCATTCCGAATAATGTTGTTTCAATAGGCGATTACGCATTTTATTATTGCATAGCCGCAACAACGCTTGATACAGGCGAGAGTGTGGAAAGTATTGGCAGTTACGCTTTCAGCGAATGCAAAAAGCTTACTTCGATAACAATACCGAATTCTGTGGAAAGTATAGGCAGCTATGCCTTTTACTATTGCTCGGGATTGTCGAGCATTGCGTTTGACGAATCCTCCGAACTGCAAAGCGTAAGCGACGGAACATTCTGCTATTGCACAAGCCTGACGAGCATAGACATTCCCGATACTGCCGATTCAATCGGTGCAAAGGCTTTTTACAACTGTACTGTATTAACCTCTGCGGATATTGGCAGCTCGGCAGAAACGATAGGCGAATATGCCTTTTATAATTGCTCGGTGCTTGCAAGTATGGATATGCCCGATACCGTTAAATCCATAGGAACATATGCCTTTTACGGCTGTACTGCTTTGGCTGATATCAACATCGGCGCTTCGGTTGTCAGCATAGGGAGCTATGCTTTTTATTCCCGTACAAATATTTCGCAAATTGTATTGCCGGATACACTTGAAAGCATAGGCGAGTATGCGTTTAATTCGTGTACCTCTCTCTTGTCGCTCGATTTGCCGTCAAGCCTTACAGATTTATCCGGATATGCGTTTTATAAATGCTCGTCCGTTGAGGAAATTGTAATTCCTAAAAATATAACCGCTGCCCCGATTATCTCTTTAGCTACTGCTCATCTCTTAAAAACGTTTCGTTTTTAAACGATATTACTTCAATAGGAGCATATGCTTTTTTGCAAGTGTACCTCCCTTGTTCAAATATCTATCCCCCAAGACTGTTACTTCGATAGGCAATTACGCATTCGCTTATTCCACTCTGTCGTCCGTTACTGTTCCGGAGAATGTATCGTCCTTGGGTGACAAGGCTTTTTCATACTGCGCTTCTCTTGAAGAGGTTATCTACTGTACAAAGAATATATCCTCATTAGGCTCAACTTCGTCGGTATTTTATAACGCAGGAAGTGATAGCTCGGGCATTTCCGTATACTTTACTTCCTCGGTTGAATCAGTGCCGGCATATCTTTTTATGTATCGAGTTCAACCTACAGCCCCAATATTACATCTGTGGAGATTGCGGACGGCGTGACAAGTATCGGCTCTTATGCGTTTAGAAATTGCAAAAACCTGACCGAAGTAACTATTCCGTCATCGGTATCGCCAATCGGAGGCAATGCTTTTTATTCCTGCTCGTCTCTCGCTACTATTGCGATTTACAGCTACGATTGTTCAATTTCCAACAGCTCGTCCACTTTTCCCACATCGGCTTCCATAGTCGCATTTTCGGGTTCAACCGCTCAAACATATGCCGAGACCTATAACCGTACATTTATCCCGATTGAAAATGCGACGGTGACCGGCAAACCTGCAAGCCTCGGCTTGATGACGATTAACGGGAGCTATGATTCTCAGCTTTCGGTTTCCGCCGGAAGCGAGGTTACTCTTTGCGCAATAACAATGGACGGCGCTTGTTTTAACGGTTGGGTTGTAAACGGAGAGGTCGTTTCAACAGACAGCGAGTACACCTTTACGGCGAATTACAATATTACATTTACGGCTTCATTTTCACTTATAAAAAACGAAAACTTCACTGTCTCGTTTTTGGACTGCTACGGCAATATAATAAATGTTCAGACTGTTACAAGCGGTGCGGATGTTGTGATACCCGATGCGCCGCTTAGGATTGGTTACAAATTCGTATGCTGGTCGTTTACAAATGCGCAAATATCTGCGTTGACGTCTTCGGCGATTATCACTCCGGTATACACCAAAAGCACGGTAAAAAAATACTTATACGGTTACTGCTGAGGGTGCGCTTATAGCGACCGACGACGAGCAGGCTTACGACAGTCTTTCCTCGCTTGTATATGACACAAAGGTCACCGTAATGTCGGCAGGCGCCGTATCGTGGACAATTAACGGAGTGACGGTTGCTTACGGAGAAACATATACATTTTATGTCGGTGCGGATATTACTCTCGTCCCGGTGTACGATACTTTGCAAGTTGATGAAATTCTGCCGTGCGTTTCGATTATCTCAGTCGGGCAAAGCTCAACCTCAACCGGCTTGATAAAAGGTGTATTCCTTGCAACAAGGGATATACCGAGCGGCTTTACCCATATCGGCTCCGGATTTATTTACGGCAGAGCGAAATATATTACTTCGTCGGTAACGCTTGAAGATGTGGATTCCTCAACGGTGAAATCGCTTGCGACCTCTACCTCGTCGCTTCAGTTCTCACTGTCGTACGGGCTTTCCGCTCAAACAGGCTCGATAGCCGCCAAGGCTTATTTGATTTATATGAATAATTCAACGGGCGAATCATTCACAATATATTTAGACCCCGAGATTTACACTTATGCGTAGCTTTGCCGGAGCTTTAAATAAAAATATCGCCTTGCAACAAAAGCCTGCCTCGCTTAAATCATGAGACAGGCTTTTTTATTTTTGATTTTCGGCAAAGGAGAGAATTTGCGGCAATAAAAGGGGATAAAATCGGCAAATTTAGATTTTTTTAAAAATTTTTAAAAAAATTTGCAAAAAAAAAGAGAACCAAATTGAATTTTCGGTTGTCTGTATAGTGTAAGGCAAAAAAACTACATCAAGTTTCGCAATGAGTAATAGTTATGAAGAAATTAATACAAAAAGTCAAAAGCGGTGATGAAGCCGCATTCCAACAATTAATCGACGAAACTAAATCTATGACGTTTTATACCGCAAAAGGTATTCTTAAAAACGACCAGGACGCTGAAGAAGTCGTTAATTTCGCATACCTTCATATGTATCAAAAAATAGATACCTTGAAAAATGCGGAAAAGTTCAATTCGTGGTTCAGCAAGATAGTTGTTAATTTGTCGCTTAATAAGCTCAAGCAAATTCAAAACAGGGAATTTATATTTTCTCAGTTTGAAAGCGACGAATACAGGGAGGATTATTTGGAACATATTGAAGACAATAATATAAATAATAATCCGCAGTAGTCCGTTATCAGTAGTGAACTTTCTCAGGAAATTTCTGCCGCAATGGACAATCTTGCCGAAAATCAAAGGCAGTGCCTGCAATATTATTATTTTAACGATCTCAGTATGGGCGAGATTGCAGAACTGTTTGATGTACCCAAGAGTATGGCAAAAACCCGCTTGCGTCTCGGCAGAGAAAATCTTAAATCCCGTCTGGAAAAAGAAAATATATTCGGTCTTTCGTTCCTGCCTGCATTTTTCAATTCTCAGATTACTGCGTGTGAAATGAATATTGCCGCTTCCGAAATTATGAAAAGCAGTGCAGTAATTGCCATATCGGCGGCTCGGGGAGCGGGAGCTGTTGCGACAGAGGCAGGCGGCGAAGCCGTAGCTTCGGCAGTTGTTACAACCGTAGCAAAAGGTTCTATAGTCAAAAAGGTTATTGCCGGCATCGTCGCTTTGGGTGTTGTTGCCGCAGGAACCGGTGTTGCAGTAAAAAGCCGTTG
>JAJQGZ010000140.1 GCA_021200075.1 Clostridiales bacterium
AAAATATAACTATTTAGAAATAGTTTTGAACGGATTTTTGCCTGTTAAGTACATATACTTTACAGAAAAAACGGCGGTGTAAGGTTTTGTCACTTTATAGCGAAAGAAATTTTTTAATCGACTTATTTCGTTATCGTGATTATTTAACAACCTCTTTTCTTTACTCGGCTACAGTTTGATAAACGGTTGTTTAATTCATAAATTTAACAGGGCAGTTAGGTAAAATGTAACGAAAATCTTTAACAAATTGTTCAAAATTGCAAAAGCCTATTGACTTACTGTCTATTTAGTGTTATAAGTAAACTGTATTTTGTTCGTGCACGCGTGAATAAGTGCGCCCAAAAATCGGTTTTTTGTTACAAAATTGTGAACAACTGTTTTTTAAGCTTGCTTGTCCGCAAAGGCAAATCATATAGTAAAGGAGAGATAATGATTATGAGAACGAGCAAAAAATTACTCAGCCTGTTCCTGGCTGTAGTAATGATAATCACCACTTGTTCCGTAGGCTTTACGGCTTTTGCCAAGGACTACGACGACATTTGGACAACTTCCGCAGACGCAGAAACCGCCTTCGACGCTATCGAAGGACTGGTGGACGATTACCTCCCCGCTCTACTTATGGGTGTAGACTCTATAAGCGCAGGCGTATACCAAAAGTACGCCGACGAGATGGGAGTATCGGTCAGCGACCTGACGGACAGCGACAAGGAAGAAATTGACAATAAGGCGACCCTTACGGATATTCTTCAGTCCCTGCAAACTACTCTTATAGAGGCGTTGGCAGGTACGGATATTAACGAATATTTCAATGATTTGGGTTCAAGTGCAGCCGGTTCTTCCGCAAGCTACTATGAATATCTCAACCCGGACGACTATCCCAACACCGTGTCGTTCTACACTTTGTATACAATTGCAAAGGATTACAGGAACAACACGAGTCTGAGCGGATCGACCAGGTCGACGCTGACGGAGTGGTACAATCTCTTTTTGGAGATTTACAATGTTTCCAACTCACTGGACGACAAGATAGCCAAGCTTAACGATGACTTCGTCGCTAACTACGACTATCCGCAGGAGCATTTGGACTATGTTGACACAACCCCCACTATATATGAAGTTCCGATTAGTTATCTGGAGTCTTACTTCACCGACGAGTATATGGCGGAAAACTGCAGCGAATCGGAACTTGCCGCACTCCAGGTAAGATACGACGACCTGACCGAGGAATATCTCGGCTACGGTGCTCCCGAAGATTTCTCTGTCGACAGTTTTGCCGAGTATATTGCATATTCCGACGGAATGTACGCAACCTACAAAAGCGCATATATTATGCAAAAAGCGGTTGATTCTGTAAACGGTACGCTTATATTTACTTCTGTTGCCGGTGATGATGTTCTTGATTTTGGTCTCGAGCAGGTTGACGGGCAGTTTGATGTCACAGCCGAAATCGCACTGCAAGTAGTTCTGGAGATGTACGGTCTTAATTCGATAGATGATTTACTGTTATCTATGGGCATTACGAGTGACAGCGGGTTATATGCTTACTTTAATGCAATGCTTGAAGCAAACATAGTTGACACTTTCTTCATCGAAAATCTTGTTTTATCAAGCAACGAAAACTATATGACGGTGATTAAGGGCTTGACAGTATGCTACGGCGGAATAACCGAGGAAGAATTTGACGAGGCTATTGACGAGGGTATGCCCGATGGATGGGAAACCGGTACAGTCCTTTCCGACGAGGATATTATGGACATCGGCGGATATATAAGGATTACTGGCAGTCAAAGCAACAACACTACCAGACTTGCTTTTGTAAATTCATTTGCCGAAGGCGTTATCCCCAATTCCTTAATATCATCATACTCAAATTCTTATGCTGAGGACACCGACGAAGACGGTACTCTTCCCTCAGCTTTCGGCAATAATTATTACGGACAGTGGCTTACCGAAGCACTTGACCAAGCCGGCGGTACTTACAACAGGTCAACAGCGTTCTACTACGGATTTATGAACGACTTTGCGTCATCCGCAGAGCATTACAATAATTCCGATATCTATAACTACTATATTCCGCTTCAGGACGGATGCTTTCTTCATGCATCGACACAAACGGTAGACACCGAGCAGGGCGATGACGGCGTTCCCTACTATTATTCCGGATCCGGTGTATCGCAAATGGGTGGGGTGTATCCCTATATGGTGCGTTCGGAAAATACACATTTTGTTGTTTTATCCTACGGCGACGACTACAACTACTTCAGCCGTGAGGATATAGACGGATATACGGACTCCGCTCTCAGATACGCTTACAACCAGGTTGCAATGAACGTACTCGGAAGCGATATTCTTCAATACACCAGCTATAACGGCGGCGGCTGGCATGCAGGCGACGGCTATTTCTGGTTTGATGTTAAATATGATGATTATATTGAGTCTACAATTGATGATACGAAAGAAGAACTCCCGACCCTCACCGAAAGGCAGGAAGCTATCCTTTACGACAGCTACAACCTCTCAAACGATATGGGTACGGAAATCCTTAACCTTATCCTTAACAACACTATTTCCAGTATTGTTACAAACGATTTCGTTGTAGGAATGGTTGAATCGCTGTTCGTATCAGACATCGTCCTTGAGGTGGCTCTCATTGACCTTTGGCAGAACCTGTGCGACGAACCGGTTGAAACCATATTCGAGTTGATTTCCGTGCTTTTGGTTATAATCGACGACCTGTTACCGTTCCTTTTGTGCGGCGACGGAGACCCTTGGGACGGCTCGCTTTACGGCCTGCTGCTTGAGGGCGAACTTGACCTCGGCGAGGAAATTGACTTTATGGGCTACGGCTACGACTACAATTCCTACATAGGTGTAAGCCAGCTCAACTGGGATCTCAACGAATTATTGCCCGATTTGATGCACTGGCTCCTTGCAACCAAGGAAGAGCAGGACAACAGGACTGTTGACGGCATCGGATTTTATGTTGACGAGGACACAACCAATTATGTCTATGTCAATAACAACGGCAATAAGGTTAGACTCTCCTACACAGGCAGAGGGGTATCGAGTGCAAACTTCACCCACTATACCGTAATCGACAGTAACGACAACGAGCTTGCTTACGACAGCGATACAGGCGTTTACACCTATAACGGCTCGTCTTCCGAAGACCTCAACGATCTTGTAAAAGTAACATCCACCACAACCTTCTACTGTATGATGACATACGAGGCAAAGGTTCCGAAACTTACCGGTATCTACATCGCCGACTATTATCTTGCAGACGCAAAGGTTGAGGATTTGGGTTCCCTGCTTGAAGACGCAGGATTGGACGAAGCTGTTGCAGACGGTCTTGCCGAAATCATCACAGAGTTCGCTACTCTCTTCAGCACTTCTCTTGATGAATATGTAGCAAGCGATTACAGAAAAGAAGCAAAATATAAAGACGGCGAACTGCTTTGCACCGGTCTTAACAACATTATGGTCAGTCTGCCGAGGCTCATTGATATTATGGAAGACCTTGCGGCTGATAAATACGGCGGAGAAGCCGATGCATGGACATTCTGCTACGACGGCAAAATCGAAGTTGACACAACCGGCGGAGTGCAGGACGGCAGTACGCTGAATGTTAAAGTTCAGGAATTTAAGGAATACGCTTCAAGCAGTGCCGACGACAGATCTGTTGATATTCTCGATATATTTGTTGACGGATTTGTAAACGATTGGCTCAACTCGATTTTCGACTTACTTAATATTGTATTCACAACCGACAATTCAATTTCAAGCAATATACCGATAATTTCCGCACTTATTGATTCTATCGGCGGTTTGGGCGAAGAAAGTATTTTGAGTGATATTCTTAACAGTATCTTCCAGCTCAAACGAGGCGACGATTATTCGTTTGAACTTCTTGAAAGAGACAACGGATATGTCGGACTGAGCAGTGATTCGGCTTACTTCCTGCTTGCCAACATAAACAAACTTGTTGATGTAATAATTGCACTGGTTGACAGCTTCAGCAGCGACGACAGCACAAGCACAACATCGTCAACCTCGCTGACATCGCTTGTATCCTCATTGCTTCTCGCTTCTTCAGACGATATCGAAACAACGGATTCGAGCGTAGGCTCCTCCGGCTACACTGCGGAAGAGCTCAGCGATGTCGATACGCTTATCGCAAGCCTTGATGAAATGGTTTACGCTCTGCTTGAAGACTCCACAATGAACGATTATTCGCTTGATAATTCGGGCAATATCGCATCGGGACTTGTTTCCCTGCTTTCCAATTATCTTACGGCTGATTTGTTCGAGGATTCCGGACTGAGCGAAACGCTTTCAACGGTTATTGACGAATACATTTATTACCTTGACGGCGCCGGAACAAGAAGCGCCGACGAGAATGGCGACAAAGTAAACGAGGATGTTTACACCAACGAAAATCTTTCCGCCTTGGTTGTAAGAACGTTCGCACTTGTTGAAATACTCGCACAGGATCTTCTCTCCGATTATGACTATATAAACGGTGAACAAACCTACAATCTCCTTGCACAGGCAATCAGCGGTGTTATTTCACCCGACGCCGTAGCAATAAGACTTGACGATTATCCCGACGCTCAGGAAGATATATATGAAATAAAGAGCAAGGGAACGGGTCTTTGGAGCAGCGAAGAAGTTGTAAGTGCCGACCTCACCGATGTTAAAGTAACTATCGACTGGGGTATTGAAGACGGCGATGTAGACGGCTTCTACAACGGACTTGCCGCTTCACTCAGAATACTCACTTCAATTCTCAGCGTTTTGTTTATAGACGCAGGAATTTATGAGAATGCTCTTGAGCCGATTCTTTCGGCAATAGGTTCAAAATGCGGCGTTGAGATTGACACCGCCGGGGAATATGCGGTTACATCCGACGCAGGATACCACGATGAGGTTCTCCTCGGTTTGGTTACTCCGATTGCAGATTACCTCGACGCATTCGTTGAATCGCCGATAACAACCTTGATTGAGACAGTTCAGGGTCTTGCAGGGCTTCTTGACGACGAGAGCGGAGATACAATCGCTTCAATTGTATCGAATACGCTCCAGCCGGTTATCACCGAACTTGAGGGTCTTTGCAACATACTCAATATTTCAAGTGATAAGCTCCTTCCGCTTTCCGAAACATTTGCGGACATTCTCCAAACAGAGATTGTAGATTTGATTGCGGAATATGCGGTTGTTGAGAATAATCAGCTTCCGAATATCACAATCAGAAATTACCCGCTTTGCGGTAATAATATTATACCTATTATAAATACATATCTCTCCTCCACGGGAATTACACTTCCGAACATAAGCTGGAGTGCGATAAGCGAGGCTCAGTCCCCTGCCGACGCTTTGGCATATGTTGTTGAATATGCAGTAGACGCAGTTGTTGACAGGGATAACGACTTTGCTAACCTCAATGCAATCGAAAGCCTTGTATCAAACGATACGGTAACTTCACTTCTTGAAGCTCTCAAGAACGGCACGATTGACGGCAAGGGCGTTATAGATATCCTCATCAAGATACTCAATGTAACGCAGAACCCGACTCTTGTGGCTTGGTCGTTTGAACGATACTTGCAGGAGGCTATAGAGGGCTTCAGCTATCCGCTCGGTCTTACAAAGGCGCAGGCGGACGAGGCGGCAGAGGATATTGACGCTGTAATAGACAATCTCTTCCCGCTGCTTGAATCATTCGGTCTTGACATCGGCGGTTCAACACTTGAAGATGTTATCTCAAACAACCTGTTCACTAACGAAATTCTTACTCAGCTTACCGTTGCACTTTACAATGCGCTGACATCAAACAGCACAGTTGCCACGGTACTCGACATACTCACAATTCCGTCATCCACGGCGGATGTTGCGGCTCTGCTTGTTGACACAAGCTACGGCACAACCTATTCATCTGTTTCCGCAACGATAGGCGCCGTATCCTCCTGGTCGGATCTCAAGACCGTTACGACAAATTCCGACGGTTCGACAACCACAACCTACGCAAGCATCAACTGGGGCTTCACTGACGGTGCGGCAAATGCACAGCAGGGATTTGTAAATGCTTTGGCGGCAATACTTCGTCCGTTTAACAATGTGCTTGCAGTATTCCTTAACTCCGGCGAGCTTACAATCGGCGATGAGCTTTACAACTACCTCTGCACGCTCAATGTGGCGGAAACTCAGCGCGGCGACGACGCAACAATGGTTATCGAAAACGGCGTTATCACTTTTACGATAATCGACGCAGACAAGAGCGATTCCACAACTTCAACAATTAAGCTTGACCTTACGGCGCTTACGAATTTGAAGAATCTCTCAATCTACGGCACAAACGGCTACAACAGTGCGATTATTCCGCTTCTTGAAGCATTACAGTGCGGCGGAATAGTTACAGACGCTCAATATCAGTCCGATGTTGCCGCAGCAAAGGATAATCTCCTTCTTGATATACTCAACCCGATTCTCGGCTCATCGAGTACATCTCTCCTTAATCAGATAACCGCCTCCCCGATAGTAGCTATCGCTACTATCCTGCCGAACATCGCAGTTTATCTCGACGCTTCCGGACTTTCACAGGCGGTAAACAACCTTCTTGCTCCGATAACGGATCTCCTTGCAGACTTGCAGGGATTGGTTGATCTTGACACAATGCTCGCCGTACTTCTCGGCGCTTCCGACGGTCAGTCGCTTGCAGATTATGTTGCTTCACTCCTCGGAATGAGTGCAGGTTCTGTTTCGCTCGACCTCACCGATATATCCACAATCAATCTTGAGGATATGCTTATTCCTCTTCTGAATCTCCTGCTTGAGGATTACAATTTAGTCCTTGCGGATATTGATTGGAATGCACTTATCTCTCTCGGCGACAGAACAACCTACACCAGCGCCGCTACTGACACAGACGGAAATGCTCTCACCGGCAAGAAGCTGACGAATGTTGATTACGGCAAATCACTGATTGTTGTTCTCCGCTATGTATGCAACTTCCTTATTAACAATGTAACTGAGTTGCAATCGTTGATTCTCAGCATTAAGTCCAACGGCACTCCCCTTTCGGAAAATGCAACGATTTCCGCAATCATTGTTAATATCTTTACTCAGATAAAGACTCACACTGCGGACGAAATCATTGTTGCAATCTACTACTTCTTCGTAGGCGATACAACAGATGATTACTGGGATTACTCAAATTATCAGACAAAGAAGAATACATTTAAATATCCCGACGGAGTATCCAAAAAAAATATCAAAGCTCTCATCGAATTCCTTGACGGAATTATCGGCGAGCTTGACCTCGGCTCACTCCTTGACAAGTATCTCTACACCGACAGTATCATCAACTCCCTTGCTAAGGCGATGTACCAAGGTATTGAAGATGTTACGATCAGCGACAGCATTACTCTTAACGACATGTTCGACATTGTCGGAATGAGCTGTTCCAAGGATACGGTTGTGGCTCTGCTCAGAGACAGCAGCTACGGCAAGACAAAGCAGTTCGCTTCCGCCGCCAACATTATTGAAGCTGCGGCAAGCTGGGATGCGGTTGACTTTGACAGCATCTCCTGGGGCGTAACCAACAGAGACTCGTTTGTAACCGCTCTTACAGCTGTTCTCCGTCCGTTTATGGGATTGCTCGATGTAATCCTTGCAGACGGCAGTCTCAATATCCTTGAGGGAATTGATATCCCCGGCTCAAACGGTTATGTAAGCACAATCGTTCCGCTTCTCGAAGCGTTCCAGTGCCCGAATATCAAGAATTACACGCAGTATCTTGCAGATAAGAATAAGGCTTACGACAATCTCCTTGTTGATATACTCAATCCGATTTTAGATCTCGTAGATGAGATTATCGAAAGCCCGATAGCAACAATCGCACAGATACTTCCGAACCTTGCACTGTTCATAGGCAATGACGGTTTGATTCAGCTTGTTGAAAACCTGCTCACTCCTATAACCGCAATCGTTAAAGATGTTCTCCCGATAATTGATGTTGATAAGCTCCTCCAGGATCTTACCGGAATGGAAAAACTCAGCATAACAAATATCGGCACATTCCTTGAGCCGTATCTCGGCAGCGGAAAACTCATCTCTTTTCTCAACGAATATCTCTCCGTTGTAGGTTTTGAGCTTCCCGAAATTGATTGGCTCGCACTTGCAAGCCTCGGTACTGTTAAGAACACCAACAGCGTTGTTACCGTAATCGGTCTTAGAAAGGTTGTTACGGCAAATACATCGCAGGTTTTTGTGGCTGTACTTGAATATGTACTCGACCTTGTTCTTGACAATGCAACACTTATCAAGGGTCTGATAGGAGATTCCTACGCAGGCACTCTCAAGACAATACTTGATATTATATTCGACCTTGATTCCGATGATATTATAAGGCTCCTGTCACAGATAGTTGACCTTACACAGTCACCTACCGAAGTATTCTGGACTTACGAAAAGTACAAGGCTAAATACAAGAGCTTCAGCTATCCCGACGGAATCACGGCTGACGATGCAGACGAAGCTGTAACGGCGCTCGACGATATGGTAAACGGCATCTTCTCACTGCTTCAGGGCTTGGATGTTGTTGATTCGGCAGACCTCTCCGGTTTGGTAAGCGATCTGCTGTACACAAATGATATACTCACAAGTCTCGCAACCGCTCTTTACGGTGCGCTCGATAAGGATAATATTTCACCTTATCTCGAGCTGTTCGGTATTGATGTATCGACCAAGGGTGTTGCAAAACTCCTGACCGATAAGAGCTACGGCAAGACTTACACATCAGCCGCAAAGGCAATTAAGTCTAAATCCTCGTGGAGCAAGGTTTCAGATGTGAACTGGGGCTTCACAGATGGAGCGGCAAATGCTGAACAAGGCTTCATCAATGCACTGACAGCTATTCTTCGTCCGTTCCTCGATGTTTTAGGCCCGTTCCTCAACGGTTCCTCACTTAAACTGGGCAATATCCTTATGGATTTGATCTGTATGATTAACACAAGCAGCGGAGATAAATCCAAGGGTGAGACGCTCATTACAATGAAGAACGGCGTTCTGAAGATTAAAACTCAGTCCAACGGCAAGTATTCAACCGCACTGAAGCTTGATTTCACAAAGCTTGATACTCTTGCTTCTCTCAACCTCTACGGTTCAAACGGTTATGAAAACTCGATTGTTCCTCTGCTTGATGTTCTTCAGGTAGACAATAGCGAGATTAAATCGTATAACAAGTATATAAAGGATTGCAAGAAAGCAAAGGATAATATCCTGCTTGACATTCTCAATCCGCTTATGAGCTTTGTAGACGATGTTCTTGAAGCTCCGTTCGATACAATCACTTCTGTTCTGCCGAACCTTGCTTACTTCCTTGACAACAACGGTATCGGTCAGCTTCTTGACAATATCCTTGCGCCGGTTACCGAGCTTCTCAAGGATCTCAAGAAAGACGGGATTGATATTGACGAAATACTTGAGCTTCTCTTAGGCAACGACCTCGGAACGCTCATTACCGACCTTATCAAGTCAAACGGCAAAACTCTTACAAGTATACTTAAGAAGGACGGTATCACCCTCAATCTCACGCTTACAAACCTTAAAGCGTGCAACATTCAGGATATACTTGTTCCGCTTATCAATGCACTGCTCAGCAATACGGGAATTACACTTCCCGACTTTGAATGGTCAACAATCGCTTCACATGGCGAGGTAGTGACCTCCACCTCTAAGGCGGAAAATTCAACAGGTAAGTTCACAAACAAAGAAGTAATTGCCGATAAGGGCGAGGTTCTTGTAGCTGTTCTGCGTTATGTTGCAGACCTGCTTATCAAGAATGCCGGCACGCTCAAGTCGCTGCTCGGCTCAATAGACGCTATCAAGAACAGCGATCTGCTTTCCGGCATAATCAGCAGTATATTCAATACTCTGAGCATTGCTTCTAAGGACGAAATAGTCCTTGCGGTATTCTACTTCCTTAACGGAGAGCCGACCAACGCTTTCTGGGATTACACGGATTACGAGACAGGCGAATATGAATTCTCCTATCCCGAAAATATGGATGTAGACTTCCTGAAGAGTCTCTCACCGATGCTTGACGGTTTGATTATAGGTCTTATCGACCTTAACACAATAGTCGCCGACGCATTGTACAAAGACAGCCTCATTTCAAGCCTTGCAGTCGGTCTTTACGGCGCAATTGAGGGCGTAAGCATTAGCGACAGCATAACGCTTACGGACCTGCTTGCAATGACGGATATTGACTTCTCGACAGACAATGTAGCTAAACTGCTCACCGATTCCGATTGCGGTCAGACATATTCGTCAGCCGCTTCGGTAATCTCCTCAGCAGGCTCTTGGGCAAATGTTGATGAGGACTCGCTCACTTGGGGCGTAACCGACAGAGACAGCTTTATGAGCGCTCTGTGTGCGGTACTCCGTCCTTTCTACGGTGTGCTTGATGTGCTCCTTAACGATGCTTATCTCGGTCTCTTCGATATAGTAAGAATCCCGGGTTCAAATGGCTACACATCAACAATAGTTCCTCTGCTTGAAGCACTCTCCTGCTACAACATTAAGACTCAGTATCAGTACAGAGAGGATATAAACGAGGCTTACGACAATATCCTGCTCGATATTATCAACCCGATTTGGGATAAGGTTGAAGACCTGCTCTACGCACCGATACAGGTACTTGCTTCAATGCTGCCGAACCTTGCATTGTTCATCGGCAACGACGGTCTGTGCCAGATACTCGATACTCTCCTTACTCCGATATCTGTGCTGATTGACTCTATTAAGTGTGTAGTTGACCTCAACGACTTGGTAGACATCATACTTGACGCTCTTGATGTTGACCTCAACTCGCTCCTCGCTCAGATAGGAATTACAAACTTCTCGCTTGATCTCTATGACATCAACGCAACTCTCAAGCCGATACTCGGCGGAGACGCTATAATTCCTCTCATCAACAACATCCTCGGTCTTATCGAAATCGGCGACACAACACTCGGCATTAAGCTCAACGATGTTGACTGGTTGCAGTGTGCAAGTCACGGTGAAACGATAGTTAACGCTTCTCAGGCGGCAACCTACGGCTCAAGAATTTATGTAGAGGGCGACGCTTCGGAAACTCTGATTGCAGTTCTCAGATACTTAATTGACACCATAAACACAGGCGATAACTTCCAGGTTATCAGCGATCTTATCGCAAGCCTGCTCGGCGACAGTGTAAGCGAAGGTGTATCTGAAATTATCGACCAGGTGCTCGAAATGTTACAGGGCGATACAGATACTGTAATCTCCGACCTTGTTGACCTGCTCCAGACATTCGCTTAATCTTTAACTGAAGCATAAAAACAAAATATCGGTTGACCGATAAAATGACCGCCTCGGAATTTTCCGGGGCGGTTAGTTTTATATATAAACCGCTCAGACAAACGGGCGGATGCTATCCGCCCCCCCACTACCGTGTATCGTCTAAAACTTTATGAATAGTTTTTTATCATTGTGTAATTTACTTCTTGTATTTTGATAGAAAATTATATGATAATTCCAGTCATTTATAAACTTTTAGTAAATACAAGGTACTACGAAATTGCTGTTTCGTCAGCAAACCGCATAATACCGCTTTCAACTTTCTGCACTCCACACTGAAAAAGCACGCATAAAACAGGTTCGCCGTATGGGCGAATTGTATCCGCCCGCTTTTATTAACTCCGACTAAACTTCCTCGTACAAAAAACAACTTAACAGATAAGAATAATATAAAAAATATTTCAAAAAACTTTTTGTTTTAATCTTTCTTTAATCTTTGCGCCGTATAATTTAGACAAGATGAAACACAACCAAAGCCGATATATCGCTTCCTCTTAACAAATCTATACTAATTTTATTACAGAAAGGATGAAAGATTATGACAAACACAAAACGAAGAATATTATCAACAGTATTGGCGGCAATTACGGCAATAATGCTTATGTTCAGCTTCACGGCAAACGCTTTTGCGGCGTCGTTGCCGGCAACATCAATGACGAGCGTCAGCGCAAAAACGGCGGATTCAAGGTTAATTTCAAGAAAGCGTCGAACATCACCGGCTACCAGGTTCAGTACGCAACCGACAAAAGCTTTACAAACAAAAAGTCCGTTAAGGTGAAGAGTGCTTCTTTAAAAACCGTAACGGGACTGACCAGGGACAAAAGTATTATATTCGTGTTTGCACCTACAAAACTTCCAACGGAAAAACCACATATTCCTCCTGGAGCAAAACAAAGACCGTTACCACCGATTTTATCGGACTGAGCAGAGCAAAGACTGCGGCGCTCAACAAGGCAGGTCTGTCCGCATCGAGCGTAACATTTACAAAGGCGCGTTTTGAATACGACGACGGCTATCCGGTTTATGAAATAGAATTTCGCAAGGGCCGCTGGGAATATGACTGCACCGTAAATGCGAAAACCGGCAAAATTATGGAATATGATGTTGATTACGACGATTAAACCATTCACTGCATAAAATAGCTTGAAACGCACGAAAGTCCCGAGAACGCAATGTTCTCGGGATTTTTGATTGTGATTAAAGAGCGGGCGGATAGCATCCGCCCGCATCAAACCTGTTAATCATCGCTCGCCTTAAAATCTGAGGGTGAATACTCGGAATTAAGCTGTTTTATAATTGCATTCGTCTCGTCAATAGTGTCACGATACTCCGACACATTCTTGCCGGAAGAATAGGTTACGGAATATTTTTTATTATCATATGTTTCGCTGTCGTCGAGAAAGAGGGGGTACTTTATATCCGCTTTCCTCAAACTCATATGTGTTGTACACCCTTTCGCCGTCAATGTAATACCTCTTGTAGCCGTAATCGTTTTCCACCTTTGAATTATAAATCGTCTCAAAGCGTTCGCTGCTTAACTTGTAAATTTTTGACGAAGTGGTGTAATTATAGCTGTTGTCAACCGTGTAGACATTACTGCAAATATCGGTATGCTTTTCCTCGGTCTTTAAAATAAGATAAAATATATTCTCGTCTTCCAAGCCGTTTGACACGGTCTCCTTGCTGAAAAGACGGCAGGCGGAGCTTCCGTCAAAATCATATACCTCAATCCCGTAAATCGGAACATCATAATAAATATATTCACCCGGATAGCTGTCGTACTTACTTTTGCTTTTATATTTCCTGTAAACTATCACAAGCTCGTCGTTTGAATCCCTGTTAAAATCAATCAGCCTGACGTAGGCAACGCCGTTTATGTACGAATATCCGTCCTCGCTTTTAATCTCCGGAACGCCGTATTTATCAAGCCTCTTTTTCACCACGCTGTAATATGCGTCGCTAATAAGGTCTTCCTCCGTTCGGCTTGTTATCGCCTGAGAAAGAATATCGCCGAAGCTGTCAATATTGCCGGTAACCGTGTCAACCACCGTCTCCGCCTTGCTCTGGCGCAAAACGGAAAGGCGCACGGTTTCAAAATCCGTGCTGTTGATTTCGCCGTCGTCGTAATAAATATCGTTTTCGTGATCGTAATCGTACTGCTTCGAGCTTTCCTTAAAGCCGTCTCCGTGCAGAGAATAGAGCGTAACCTTTTCAGGCTCGTCTTTTTCCGACTTGCAGATGTAATACTTATTGCCCTTGTGATAAAACGATGCCCGCGAACCGTCCGTATCGTCGGAGGTTGAATTAGCCTCGCCACTGTAAAAGCGGACAAAATCGTTGTGACTGTAGCCCCAAACCTCGAGATAATACACATTGCTGTCGTAATAACAGAGCATAAGCTCGTCCGAGCCGTCGTCGTCAAAATCCATCTGCCTTGCATAGCAAAGACCCGTGAGCCTCGCCTTGTTTTCGCCGTACTTGGTTTCGTCAAGCGATCTCCATTTTACCGAGCCGTACTCCTTAATATATTCGGTGCAAATATTTGCGGCGTCTGTGCAAAATGTATCGTTCTTCTCATTTTGAGATATAACGGTATGCGTAAACACCAAAACAAAAATCACCAAAACAATTATAAATATCAATACCGCCGCCAGCTTTAAAGGCCGAGCTTTAAGGTGCGGCAATTCGTTAAGCTCCTCCATGGCTTCGCCGTGTGCGGCTTGTGAAATCCTATTTTCCGCCCGGTGCATAATTTCCCCCGGCTGAGAGCCTGCGCTTTGACGCCTGCCGAATTTCCTCCTCCGGCGGATCATCGTCAAAATAATTATATTTACTTCTCACGGCGTCACCTCCCGAGCTGAAAAGGCGACTGCCCTTTCTCCTCATTACACAGGGCCGCACTGCGAAAGCCGAAGCAGGCGAATTATCAGGCGTCCCCTGATTTTACAATATCATAACATATCATAACGGAAAATTCAAGAAACGCCCGATAAACTGCGAAAAGTACAATAAAAGACCGATATTTTGCCGTATCACTCCCCTGCTTCTTCACTGAACACCGTGTATATCTGCTTTGCACTGCCGGACGGCGAATACTGTCAGCGGTCGATATGCCCCTCGGTTACAAAATATGTAAGCCGTGACGGTGTTTCCTGCGTGCCGAAAGCGTCAACCGTGACAAGCTTTATTTTCATTTTAGGCTCAATAACCGACTTGATATAAACAGCCGTCTGCTGCCCTGCGTAAAGCCCGCTTTGAAGCTCCGCAAGACCTGCCAAATTAGGCATAAGCTCGATAAAAACTCCATAATCCTCAACGCTCCTGACAATGCCCGTAACCGTCTCTCCTGCGCAAAAAAGGGAAGCGTTCTCCTACCAAGTACCGAGCAACTCTTTCAGCGAAAAGATAAGCTTGCCATCCTCTCTTTTTCGCAAAACAACTTTAATATCCTGCCCCTCGCTTAGCCTTTGCGACGGATGCGCAATGCGTGATACGGAGAGCATATCAATCGGGATAAGTGCGTTTATTCCTGCTCCGACATCAATAAAAGCTCCGAATTTTTCAAGATGAGTAACACGGGCGTCAATAATATCGCCGGAAACCAGGCGGTCGAGATATTCCGTTTTGCACGCAAGCTGAACCGCACGGCGCGATAACACGGCGCAGGTGTTGCCGTAAATATCACGCTGAAAGCCGAGTACCGAGAAGCAGACACTTTTATTCACTCTTGAAATCAGTGCAATATCCCTTACCTCTCCCTCTTCAACTCCCAGCGCTCCCTCGTTTTTAGGTACAATTCCCCCTGACTGCGCCGAGGTCTACATGGAGATTATGCTCCCTGTCGCACAGCAGAACTCTCGACTCCAGCACCTCTTTTTTTATCATAGCTTCTTTTAAAGCGTCGATACTGTTAAAGGACTTTGCAAGGCTTTTGTTTTCCCTCCTCCGGGTAAAATGTCATAACATCACTCTCTTTGCTGCAATTAAGCCTGCCGATAATTTCAATTTTCGGCAACCGGTTAATTATATGATTTATTAAGCGGTAAAATTACAAAACGAGGTACAATAAGTTTCAATTTTTAAAATCGGAAAAAGCCGAAGCAAACCGCATTTGAGTGCAAACAAAGCTTTGCCGATAAAATTAAAACAATACTGTTGTAAAATTAAAATATCGGTGATATAATTTATTCAGTATTTTAGTACTGACGGGATTGCAAATATCACGGCAATTGCCGAGGGAGGATTATAGTGGACTTTACGGCTGTTAATTTGGGCGATACGGTTATAATGAAAAAGCCACACCCCTGCGGTTCAAAGGAATTTACCGTTACAAGGCTGGGTGTTGACTACAAGCTAAAATGCAAAAAATGTAAGCGAGAGGTAATAATACCGAGAATAAAGGCTCAAAAAAACATCAAGGCGGTTATCCCTGCAAATGAATAGGCAAAGACCGATAGGCTTCCTCGATTCCGGCATAGGCGGTATTACGGTGCTGAAAAAAGCCGTTGAACTCCTGCCGAATGAAAATTACTTTTTCTTCAGCGATTCCGCAAACAATTCCTACGGCGACAAAAGCGACGGCGAAATAATATCGAGATGCACGGAAATTGTAAATTGCCTTACCGTGCAAAAGGACTGCAAGGCAATTGTTATCGCCTGCAATACCGCATCGGCAAAGGCGGTTAAAAGTTTGCGTGCAAATTTTGACAAAATACCGATAATCGCAATCGAGCCTGCATACAAAATGGTACACGACCTGCGTCCTAAAGGAGCCACGCTGATTATGGCGACAAAGGGTACAATATCGAGCGAAAAATTCAGACGGCTTTATTATTCGTATTACAACCACAACACCGTCATACATTCCTGCGTGGGTCTTGCCGATTTGATTGAACAGGGCAGGGACAAAGAGATATGCGATTATCTTGAAAAGAATTTGGCACGATATAAAGGCAGGGCGGAAAATGTTGTGCTCGGCTGCACCCACTATCCGCTGATAAAGGCGCAAATACGCAAAACGCTCGGCGATGTAACATTCTTTGACGGAGCCGACGGAGTGAGCAAAAGGCTTAAATTCCTGCTTGAGGAAAGCAATATGCTCAGTGATAACCAAAACGGCGGAGAAATCGAATTTTGCGATTCCTCCCCCGATGACGATATGAAAAAGGCAAAGAAAGAGAGATTTTTTAAACTGCTTAACGAGGACAATATATGACGGAAAAATTAAACGAAGCGGAAAAAAGATTTGAAGAAATAAATTCACTCATCTGCGACTCGAGCGTAGCCGCAGATATGGAGGAATATACCCGCCTTATGCGAGAAATCAAAAGACTTTCGCCTGTTGTGGAAAAATTCAGGGACTACAAAAAGGCTCAGTCACAGCTTGAGGAAGCAAAATTAATGCTTGACGACTCCACACTCGACGCCGAATTTGCCCAAATGGTGAAAGAGGAATTTGAAACCGACAAGGCTGAGGTTGAAAAAATCGAAAACGAGCTTAAAATCCTGCTCCTGCCCCGTGACCCGAACGATGACAAGAATGTTATTATCGAAATCAGAGGAGGAGCCGGCGGAGAGGAAAGCACACTGTTTGCCGGTGTACTTTTCAGAATGTACTCTATGTATGCTCAGACAAAGGGATTTAAAACCAAGGTAATAAACGCAAACGAAACGGAGCTTGGCGGTTACAAGGAAATCTGCTTTTTAGTCGAGGGCGACGGCGCATACTCAAGGTTCAAATTTGAATCCGGCGTTCACCGTGTTCAGCGAGTACCCGAAACGGAGAGCCAGGGCAGAATACACACATCGACAACAACCGTTGCCGTACTGCCGGAAGCTGAGGAAGTGGATTTTGAAATAAACCCAAAGGATTTGCAGATAGACACTTTCAGAAGCTCAGGTGCCGGCGGTCAGCATATCAACAAAACATCATCAGCAATAAGGATAACGCATATCCCGACCGGAACCGTTGTTGAATGTCAGGACGAGAGAAGCCAGCATAAAAATAAGGAAAAGGCGATGAAAGTTCTGCGTTCAAGGCTTTACCGTGCGGAAAAGGAAAAGCACGACGCAAAAATTGCCGACGAAAGAAAATCGCAGGTAGGCACTGGCGACAGGAGCGAAAGGATAAGAACCTATAACTATCCCCAGGGCAGAGTGTCCGACCACAGAATAGGGCTTACGCTTTATAAATTGGAGCAATTTTTAAACGGCGACCTTGACGAAATGATAGACGCACTCATCACAGCCGATACCGCCGCAAAGCTCGGCGAATCCCTCACAGATAACCAAACGAAATAACAAAAGCAAAATCATTCGGAGAATACAGCATATGTCAATAAAACAGGGAGAATATTTAAAAAGCTCAGAACCGACAGGAAGCTGAGCCAGGACAAATTAAGCGAAATACTGTCAATATCACGCCAATCAATATAGAAATGGGAGCAGGGAGTTTCCTCACCCGATATTGAAAACACGCAAAAATTAGCCGAATACTACGGAATGTCGATAGACTTAATAGTAAAAGGGCGAGGACGACTCCTTTGCAAGCATTATCGAGGGTGTTGAAAATCAGGAGAACGCACAGGTAAAAATGCCGAAACAGCCGATGAGCGAAATACTCTCCGACTTTTCGCAGACCAAAAGCCATGACGAAAGCAAGGACGAAACCGAAGCCAAAGCCGAAAAAGGCAAAAACAAAAACGGTGAGAAAAAGAAAAGAAGAGGAGCGTTTTTTACTCTTACCCGATAATCACGATTATTATATATTGCCTGCTCGGCATTGCGTTTTCTCCGAGGGGCTGGTATATGAGCTGGGTTGTACTGCTCACCATTCCGCTTTTCTATACCGGAGTAATCGCATTTGAAAAGAAAAAGCCGGTTATATTCTGCTGCCCTGTTTTGGCACTGCTGATATGCCTGCTGCTCGGCTTTTCTCTGAGCGTGTGGCATCCTGCGTGGATTATCTTTTTGACAATCCTGATTTTCTATATCTTCACGGCGAGGAAATAAGATTTTCCTCTCGCCGGATTGCTGCCGGTAATGAATATTATTATCAGGCAGATAATATGTCGGATATGGTAACATGGTTTACAAAATGTCCGAGGACAT
>JAJQGZ010000141.1 GCA_021200075.1 Clostridiales bacterium
ATATTACGATAAGCGGTACCGCAACAAACCGGAACCATACTGTTGGCAATTGTAGACTTACGGATTACCTTTTTAATTTCGTCAACGGTAATTGCGCCCTCGCCCTGCTCAAAGTATTTTTCCATAAACTCGTCGTCCATTTCGGCAACATGCTCAATAAGTTCGATTCTGTACTTAGCGGCAAGCTCTTTCATATCATCGGGAATATCCTGAATCTCATATTTCATACCCTTTTCCTTGTCGGGGTCGATATAGATAACGGCATGATTTTCAACAAGATCAATGATACCCTTAAAGGTATCCTCAGATCCGATTGGAAGCTGAATCGGCAGAGCGTTGCACTTGAAACGGTCTTTAACCATATCAAGCGCTCTGTAGAAATCAGCGCCCATAATATCCATCTTATTGACGAATATCATTCTCGGAACATTATATTCATTAGCCTGACGCCATACGGTTTCAGACTGCGGTTCAACACCGCCCTTTGCGCACAAAACGGTAACAGAGCCGTCCAATACACGCAGAGAACGCTGAACCTCAACGGTAAAATCGACATGACCGGGAGTATCTATAATATTGATTCTATGGTCTTTCCAAAAACAGGTTGTAGCAGCGGATGTTATTGTAATACCACGCTCCTGCTCTTGATCCATCCAGTCCATTGTTGCAGTACCGTCATGAGTCTCGCCTATCTTATGATTAATTCCCGTATAATATAAAATGCGCTCAGTTGTAGTTGTCTTGCCTGCATCAATATGAGCCATAATACCAATATTTCTCGTCATATCAAGAGATACTTTTCTTGGCATAATATCCTCCTATTAATATCTGAAATGTGCAAACGCTTTGTTCGCTTCAGCCATTCTGTGTGTTTCGTCACACTTCTTAACTGCACCGCCGGTTTTATTGACAGCGTCCATAATCTCGGCAGCAAGACGCTCTTTCATCGTCCTCTCGGAACGCTGACGAGCGTAAAGGGTGATCCAGCGCAGACCGAGGGTCTGACGCCTTGCGGGACGAACTTCAAGCGGAACCTGATAGGTTGCGCCGCCGATACGGCGTGCCTTAACCTCAAGCACCGGCATAACATTTTCCATTGCGGCTTCAAAAGTCTCAAGCGGGTCGTTGCCGGTTTTTTCCTTGATAATGTCGAACGCACCGTAAACGATTTTCTGTGCGACACCCTTTTTTCCATCAAGCATAATGTTATTGATCAGTCTTGTTACAAGCTTTGAATTGTAAAGCGGATCCGGTAAAACATCACGCTTAGCGATTTGGCCTCTTCTTGGCATCTTCGCTTCCCTCCTTCATAAATTTAATGAGTTCATAGGTACTCGGTTTTCCCGTGGAGTCAACAAAAGGTCATATACGCTTGATTTGAAATATATAATAAGGTATATAAACTATTGTTTTCCTATGGGGTATTTGCCGTTTATTTCTTAGCGGTTTTAGGTCTCTTTGCACCGTACTTTGATCGTGCCTGCATTCTGCCGTTTACGCCCTGAGTATCAAGCGTACCGCGGATGATGTGATAACGCACACCGGGGAGATCCTTAACACGGCCGCCACGAATCATAACAACGGAGTGTTCCTGAAGATTATGACCAACGCCGGGAATGTATGCAGAAACTTCTATACCGTTGGTAAGACGAACTCTGGCAATTTTACGAAGAGCTGAGTTAGGCTTTTTAGGCGTAGCCGTCTTAACAGCAGTGCAGACACCGCGCTTTTGTGGAGAATTGTTATCTATCATAACATTCTTCTTTGTGTTAAGTCCCTTGAGAAGTGCAGGAGCCTTCGCTTTTTTATCAAGCGATTTACGGCCTGTTCTTACAAGTTGATTAAAGGTAGGCAATAGTTTATCTCCTTTCATAATTATTTATACGCATAATACGCATAAAACATACACCGCCGCACGGTATATCATCTATACGCATTATAAAGTGCAAAGCCGGAATAATCAATCCGTTCATATAATGGGCAAAGTTTGAGTCCCTCTCTCATATATATTGGTAACTTTTGAGTCCATCCCAAAAAAAAGAGTTCATTAGCTTATTTCCATTAACATTCGGTCAAGTGAATCACTTTTCAAAGCGCACATCTCAGGGCAGGAAAATCCCGCCCCAAAATGTTGTGTTTTTTACCAAAAAGTGAAGTGAATATTTGTATAATTTACACAAACGCAAACTCACACGATTTAGTATTCTACCACTATGACATACTATTTGTCAAGAGTTCTTGTAATTGTTCAAGATTTAAAACTTCATCGCTTCCCTCTGAGGAGAAATAGCTGGGAACAGTTTCAACATCATTAAACACATCCATACCTGTACCGGCAGGAACAAGCTTACCGATGATAACATTTTCTTTAAGTCCGATAAGATTATCGGTCTTGCCCTTAATAGCAGCGTCGGTAAGAACTCTTGTAGTCTCCTGGAACGAAGCGGCGGAAAGGAATGAATCGGTTGCAAGAGAAGCTTTGGTGATACCCATAAGCACCGGAATGTACATTGCTTTTTTAAGTTCCGTCTCTCCTGCGGCAATTCTTTCGTCAATCTTATCGTTTGCTTCCCTGAGAGCGGCAACATCAACCATTGTGCCTGCAACAAGATCGGTATCGCCCGAATCATCAACAGTGCATTTTTTAAGCATCTGACGAACAATTACCTCAATATGCTTATCGTTGATATCAACACCCTGGGTACGGTAAGCAAACTGAACCTCTTTGATAAGGTAATTATAAACAGCTTCCTCACCGAAAATTGCAAGTACATCGTGCGGATTTACAACACCGAAAGTAAGTTCTGTACCCTTTTGGATATGCGCACCCTCAACAATATTATCGCAAAGCTTTGCGCCGTAAGGAATGAGATATTTCTTCTCCTCGGCGGTTTCACTGTTGAATACAACAACATGACGGCTCTTTTTGATTTCCTCGAACCTGACATCACCCTCGATTTCCGAAAGGATTGCAAGCTGCTTAGGCTTCCTTGCTTCAAACAGCTCCTCAACACGGGGAAGACCCTGTGTGATGTCCGCACCTCCGGCAACACCGCCGGTGTGGAATGTTCTCATAGTAAGCTGTGTACCCGGCTCACCGATTGACTGAGCGGCAATAATCCCGACAGCTTCACCGACCTGAACAGGCTCGTTAAACGCAAGGTTTGAACCGTAGCACTTGCGGCACACGCCGTGACGGGATTTACAGGTGATAAGAGAACGAATCTTTACGGCTTCAACACCTGCATCGACAATACGTTTTGCGTCCTCGGCGGTCATAAGCCTGTCGGTATCCATAAGAACCTCGCCAGTTTTCGGGTCGAGTACCGGTTCAACAACATATCTGCCGGTAAGTCTTTCTTCAAGAGGTTCAAGAACACGGTTGCCGTCCATAATCTTTGTAACGACAATACCGTCGTCGCAACCGCAGTCGTCGTCCCTGATAATAACATCCTGCGATACATCAACAAGACGCCTCGTAAGATAACCGGAGTCGGCTGTACGAAGCGCAGTATCGGCAAGACCCTTACGAGCGCCACGGGAGGAGATGAAATATTCAAGAATATTAAGACCCTCTCTGTAGTTTGCACGAATCGGTACTTCGATAGTTTTACCGGCGGTGTTTGCGATAAGTCCTCTCATACCAGCAAGCTGACGGAGTTGTGAGGTACTGCCTCGAGCGCCGGAGTCAACCATCATATGAATGGGGTTATGCGTACCGTCGAAATTATTTGTAAGCTCGTTTGAAACCTTGTTTGTACAATCCTCCCAAGCACTGATAACAGCGGCAGAACGCTCCTCGTTTGTAATAAGACCGTAGTTGTAATTGGCGGTAATTTCGTCAACTCTGGATTCCGCTTCCACCAGATATTCCTTTTTCTTTTCGGGAATGAGGGCGTCGCACACGGCAACGGTTGTACCGGAAACGGTGGAATATTTATATCCCTGTGCCTTGAGCGAATCAAGCATTTTCGATGCGATTGAAACGCCGTGAATATTGATAC
>JAJQGZ010000219.1 GCA_021200075.1 Clostridiales bacterium
CCTTAAATCTTTTGCATATTTTAAAAAACTTACACACTTTTCTTGACAAAGCCAATTGTTTTCATTTATTGCAATCAACAACGATAAAACTCCTGCTGCACCAAACGCTATTCTTGTATAAATTGTTTGCTATTTTATAAATATTGACATTAAAGCAAGGACAAACGGAATATAATATGTTATTTTTTCACTCAAAAACTCCTTTTAAAATTAAAAAATCTTATTTGTTTTCATATAAGATAATAATTTTTTCGAACGGATACCAAAATCAACAAATTGCAAAAGTTTTATTACCTTATGAAATTACACTATTCTCAAACAGTCCCACATAGATTTTTGATTCTGTCTCGGTTTTATTGCCTTATGAAATTACACTATTCTCAAACCTCAAATAAGCTGCGCCCACTATATGGCGCAGGGTAATAACACAAGATATTGGGTGCCGTGCAAAACAGAGTTATTATAATTGGGAGTGTAAAGCTTTGCACAGCATTCTTAAATATAATAGCACATTAATCAGTCCGTGTCAATTAAGCAAAGAGCGGAATCTATAATGTGGACGGCTGAATGGGCAGACGAACTTTCCTGTGCAACACAATCAACTGATAAAACATTGATATGATTTAACGCAAGAGTTTCGTAAATTGAATCAAGTTCGGCAGAAGTGAAAAACGAGTTTAAATAAGGAATTACGAAAAGAGAAATCTTGAGATATTTTGCACAAGAAGAATATATCTCAGAAGCAAAGACGTAGGATCGTCATCACCTCGGCTGACTGCAAAGCTTAAAAGCTTGATAACAGACGATGTATCAATATCGCAATTAAAATCAATATCATAATCCGACAAGCGGACAAGCTCACCGACAAGTTCAAAAAGACGGGGTTTAATATCCTCAACCTTTTGAGTAAATTCGTCATTACAAACACTTTCAAGATATGAATTAAGTTTGCCAACAAGCTTTTTTGAAGTTATATCAGGATTAAGCG
Organism: Clostridiales bacterium; assembly: GCA_021200075.1. Lineage (GTDB taxonomy): Bacteria > Bacillota > Clostridia > Oscillospirales > Acutalibacteraceae > Eubacterium_R. The sequence continues at coordinate 989 of JAJQGZ010000219.1, forward strand.
GATTTGAAATATAAACACCTTTTTTGTAAAATTCAAACGGAGTAAAATTTTGAGAAAAGACAAAATAGTCCTCCAAAAAATCAAACTCAAAAGAACTAATAACACGGCGAAAAAGCTCCTTGTTTTCCACCACAAGCGAATGAATACAGCAATCATCAAAAAGCATTTGAGTTTGCAACGGTTTGAATACCGCCATCATAATATCAGCGTCCTTTCATCTGTGGCAACAACATCGCTTTGCGAAGTGCCGATAACCATTTCCATTTTTTGCAAACTGCTTTTCCGTTACCGACAGTATTTGCACAATTCCGGCGGGAGGTTTATGCTTTTTTACACCGGAGGAAATGTCCAGGGCTACATTTTGATTAAGGGCAATCTTTGTATAAACAGATTCCTACATCATTACGAATCCGCCTTTTACAAGATATTTGCGAAAGCGAGTATACTCACGCCTGTCCTTTTTTGTTTTTGTAGGCAAATCAAAAAATACAATTACTCTCATAAATCTATAACTCATAATCAATCACCGGAAATTTAAGCAATGAAATATCGCAATCCTCTATTGCATTAAAAACGCTTTTTGAATAAATCTTAATTGTATTCAAAAGAGTATTTGCTCTGTTATCCACAAGTATTTCAGTGCTCAAAAGATTAATAAGCTGAACCTTTTCCTGTTTATCGAATTTTGAAGGAGACATCTTCTTAACCCGACAATCTACAATGGGATGGAAAGGTTCCATCAAATCACAGCTAAGATTATATTGATTAAACATATTATCATGAAACAATCCGAGCTGCGTAAGATAGCCGCCGCACACAACTTCCCTGTTAAATGCGGATAAAATAAGACTGTAACCATAATTAAGCAAAGCGTTAATCGGGTTATCATTGCTCCTTGCAAAGGATTTACCGAACAAGGCGTTAAAATAAACCTTTGCGGCATGACCCTCTCGGTTTGATTTATCATTAAATTCAAGCTCTTCGATATAATTTTCAAGCAGAGTGTATCGCTCAAGCTGAAAATATTTAAGCAAAAGTGCTTGATTTTTAATCTTTTCGGCGACTATTGCCGTCCACACCGCCTGCTTGGAATCAGGATTCCATTCAATCTGATTCCTGAGCTTTCGGCTGCAATCGTGCGAGCCGTAATACGGGGTAAGCTCACAGGACGGATTCCTCTTTGAATCACAGAAAATCACCTTTACCTTTTTTATCGATCAGCTCGTTCATAAGCGCTACCGTAACGGAACGGGCAGTTGATTCCACTATCAAGACGGAAATTTCGCTGATATGTATTCTGACAGTGGAATCTACATCCCTGACTGCAAGATAACCCATACTGTAATCAAGCTTGGACGGTTTTGTAACAAGAACAGTACGCCAGCTCATATAAGCGCCTCTTTCTTAAAATCACAAGCAATTAATCATTACAAAAGTTTGCGCCGAAATCACCGAGCAAATCAATCTCCCGTTCAAAAAGACCTGTGACGGACTGATTGATGAGCTTAACTGAGCTTACATTCTTAATTTCAGAAAGCTTGCTGTTTAATCCTAATACTCCGGCTTTTTGCTTCTCCAACCAATGTTAAATCACCTAAAACCACATTTGAATGTAAAATTTTAAGAATTTCCAAAATAACAACGCATTGCTTTTCCGGTGCAAGAGAAACAAAGGCATCTCTTTTATTGATAATTTTGTCTCCCATACTTGAATACTCCACTTTGAAAGTTGTGTTCTTCATCTTATCGCAAAGTAAATCATAAATAGCTATATTATTCTGTGCGTCAACACCGTCAAAACGATTTATTTCCCTGAAAGAGTATTGTGAAATATATTTAACAATATTCTTAACATACTTTTCATTTTCATATCCGAGAACAAGCTGCATACCCGGCTTATATATATTTCTTGTACCGGTCTTACTACTCAAATACATTCTAAAGCCGTCAACAGAAATACAGGAATTGTATTTAATACACGGAATAAAAATAACCACATTTTCAATATTCCAAGCATCTTTCATAAACTTAACAGGATTTTCACAATAATCCTTTTCACGATAAGCATCAATAGGAATGAGTCGGTGAATTTTTTTTTGCCCTTTTCCTCATATTCAGCATAAGCAAAAGAGGTTGACATCGCCTTATCATATCCGCCGTATTTTGAAATATCGCTGCGAGCGCCCTGCGCTTTTATCGGAACCTGACCGTTGCCTTTTTTGAGTATCTGCTGTTTGAACAAGCCTCCCTGTTGCTTAAACGAATAACGAGTGTAAAGGGTATTGTTTTTAGGCATAGTTTTCTTAACAATACCGATAGACCCCTAGGCATCCCAAGCACCCTTAATATCATATTTAAACATAGCATTTAGGCTGTAGCCGAGACTTCCGCTCATTTTGAGTCCTTTTATAAAATTGACTTTATTATGAGTTACCTTGACATTATACACATTGCCAACAATAATATTGAGATAGGCATCCTTTGCGTGGCGAAAATCATTCACTTCCCTGCATTTAAGCATATCATATTGATGCCTGAAATCGGATACAAGCGAGACTTTGACATAAACTATTTCCGTATCGGGCTTTGGGTACATCTGTTCCAAAATATGAGCAATAGCTTTTGTAGACTGCCGAGTTTCTACAAGCTGACGGGATATAAATTCAGAAAGCTCATCTTCGGTAAGTTGGGTTGTCCTGACAAGTCGCTTATACTTTTCTTCGCTAATCAATCCCTTTTCCTTAAGAAGCTTCCAAAACGGCGCCATTTCCCGCTGAATATCATTGCTTATCGGGAAATCATTGGTTTTATTTGCGTTTATGGTTTTGTTTACAAGAACACGGTTGTTAAGACTGTCGTCCTTAATCTTTGACTGAGGATAAATATGGTCAATATCCCAACGGCTGTTACTGCCCATAAGATAATCCAAATCAATCGGTTCACCGCTGTACATACATTTACCGGCTTTGTCAAGAAAAGTGTGTAAGTTTTTTAAAATATGCAAAAGATTTAAGG
>JAJQGZ010000231.1 GCA_021200075.1 Clostridiales bacterium
ACCTTAAATCTTTTGCATATTTTAAAAAACTTACACACTTTTCTTGACAAAGCCGCTATAACCGTTTTATCCTTATTGACGGCAGGGTGTTCATCAGGAAATAACGATATAAATACCGAACAAAATGCCGTTACTTATGTTGAAAATGAAGATTACCAATATTTCATTGATTCTTCCTCCGCCTTTGCAAAGGTTGATAACGGATATTATTTTTTAAATGATTTAATACTTTACTTTTTTGACTGCGAGGCAAGGGAAGCATATATTGTCTGTGACAAACCGAATTGCACGCATAATTCAAGCGACTGCACAGCTTATTTTAATATTTTTTCTTATTATCCATTTCAGTTATCGCACTACAATAACTCATTATATGTATTAGGCTGGGAAGAAGAAAACAATATTCGCCGCAACTACATTTATGAAATATCACTTGATAATTACAAACGAAAGAAGTCGGCATATCTGTTTGATGGAGCCGACACAAGCTCCGTTTCGTTTATCATACATCGTGGATATGTTTATTACCTTAAAGGCAGTACTGATGAACTTAAAGAAACAGCATCGTATTTATACAGAAAAAAGCTCGGCAGTACAAACAAAAAGGAAAACGCCGAAAAAATTTACGAAACAAGCGGAATCGGCGCATCCATAATTGACATTAAAGCGAGCGGAAATAACATTATTGTATTAAATTCTTCCTATGGTGATACCGACGGAAATGACTATAAAACCTCATACACTCTTATTGATATTCACTCATTAAAAACAAAAGAGCTTGCAGATAACGACGCATATTCTCTGTTTGCAGACGGTGAATACGCTTATTATGAAAAGGATGAAAACACGGTTTACCGCATTGATATAAATACTTATGAAGAAACATTTTTCTGCGAAGCAGACAGCCTTGCATATATTTCAGCGGATAACAATTATATATATTTTGATAATTTACAGTCAATTTATATAGGCAAAACAGGTGAAAATGACAGAAAAATATCCATTTATAATAAATCGGGAAAACACATTACGGATATTATCCCAAAAAATCCTAAGGGCGATTGTTACTTCGGCGGTGACGATATAATGATTTTTAAGGAAAAAATTACAGGAGAAATCGTAACAGACAGCGATACTCAAAAACTGCCGACGGCTATTATGTACTTTACAAATCGCAGTTAAAATCATCTAACAAAGAATTTGTTGATATGAATTAATAAAAAGCCGAGCGAAGGAGCAAAAATGAAATCGAAGAAAGTATTTTTAAAAATTATTTTGATATCCGCAATATCGGTAATCGCAATCGCTGTTTTGGCATATTTCGCCTACGGCTCAACGCTGCTTAATCCGAGCAGTGAAAAATCCGTTATCAATGTCCTGTCAAGCAACAAAAGCAATCCGATTGATATTTTAAAGATTGAAAAGTACAAGGATTATGTCGCCGTGCTGTATACCGACCCGACGGACGATAAGCTTCATTTTGCTTATTTTGAAAAAGCCCATACTATTCCGACAGATATTTAATCAAGGCGGAGGCAGTACAAATAACGGAGTTGACTGCACCAAAGTGCAAAATGACAAGGGAGAAATAATATTTTTTATTTATAACGACGCTGAGGAAGAATCGGTTTTCAGTGCTTTTGAGATTACTCCCGATTTGATTATCAGCGAAAAAATTGAGGAAATAGATACCCCCGAGGGCGCTTTCATAATAACAAGGGGATATGATTTAGAGAACAAGGACAGCGAGGTAATTGTTTTTTTGACGGTTCTCTTACGCTTGAGGAGGCTAATCAATATTTCTGACAAGAGGTGAAAAAATGAAATTATTTAAAAAATTATTTCGCTGTTTGCACTGCTCGGAATGCTTTTGTCGCTTTGTTCCTGCTTAATGCATCGGCTGATATAAATACCGAGCAGGATTATGACGGATATATTCGGAATGAGGATTACCAGAATTTTTTGGACTTATATTCCGCTGTCGCAATGACCGAGGACGGCTATTATTATATTTGCAATAATTTGCTGTATTACTGCGAAAGGACAACGCTTTCATCATATCCGGTTTGCAGTAAAGCCGATCGCAGCCACAGCGACGAAAAACTGCACCGCATATATTTCCCCTGCCGATTGTTTGCCGCTCCAACTTTCATATTGCAACAACAGCCTATACATAATGGGTTGGGAAATTGAGCAAAATGATATACACAATAATTATATTTATCAAATTTCCCTCGATAATACAAAAGGAAAAAGGTTGCTTACTTAAACAGCAGTAACGGCTTGAGTTCGGTAGTTTTCATTATTCACAGGGGATATATTTATTATGTCACGAGAGGAAGCACAATGAGCGAGAATACCGCCGTGCTTTACCGCAAAGAACTTGGCGATGTGAGCAAGAATAATGACGAAGCTCAAATTTTTGAATTTAGTGGATACGGTGCGGAAATATTTGCTCTGAGCGCTTACGGCAATAATTTATTCTTTGACACAGCTTCTCATATGAAGACAGCGAGGGCAACGGGTATAAAACCTCTTTGAATATCCTCAACATTCATTCGCTTGAATCGAAAGTTCTTGTTGATGACAACAAATATTCGTATTTTGCAGACAGCGGCTTTGTGTATTACGAAAAGGATAAAAACACTGTTTACAAAATTGATTTGAGTAAGGATGAAGAAGCTTTCTTCTGTAGTATTGACAGCCCTGCATATATTTCCGCCGATGAGAATTATTTGTACTTTGACAATCAGCAGGCAATGTACATCGACGACAGCTTAACCGAAAGAACCATATCGGCTGTTGATAAAGAAACAGGAAAAACGGTATTAAGCCTTTCGCCGAAAAATAATGATGATGAGTGCTGTTTCGGCAGTGACGATATAATGATTTTTAAAGGCACGGACGATAATTCAAACGATTATTTCTACATAGCAGACAAAACAAAATTCCCCGAATTTGACGGAGAATACACTGAACTAAAATGATTATGGAATTTTTCAGAATATTTAAAAACAAAAAATTCATTTCCCTTTTGATTATCCTGCTGATTTTAAACTGCTTTGCGTTTTTTTGCGGTACAGCAGAAAAATATCGGCGACATCGGAACGGATATTGACATATACTCATCGGTTTTCAGCTCAAATTCCGATATTTTTACCGCCGACGGTTCAGTCAAGTGAACTGTTTAAGGACTGTATATTGCAGATTGATTTTGCAGAGCTTTTTGCAATTTACATTTTGCTCAAAGCGTTTGTTGCAATTATAATTGCGCTTTTGGTATGGGTTTTAATATCCGTTTTTTTCAAATGTAGCAGCGGTAAGCGGTCTTGCGGGTGTAATAATTGCGGCTGAGCTTTTGCTTTATAAAAAACATCTCACCGCAAAGCACCGTCTCGTTCTTAAAAACATTTAATCTGTTTTCGCTATTGGATTACACAAGCATAACCGAATATAATTTGATTTCCGTTTTTTCTGTCCCGTCAGGGCGAATATTATAATTTGGTGCGTTTTGATTTTCGTCTGCACGGCTCTTTTTCTGTCGGTGCTTTTGTCAGCAAAATTTATTTATCCGATAAAAACTCCGAAAAAATTCTTTATCATTTTCAGCAAATTCTTCAAAAAAATTTCCGAGCTTCGTTTAAAGCTTCAGGGTATTATTTATTTCGGCAGGTTTGAAAGCTTCAAAATAATGCATACTTCAAAGGGATTTTTAACCGCCGTTATTTTTCTTCTTGTAATTGTGTTCAGCTTCAATACAAATTCCCTCACCTTTTCATCAACCGAACTGTTTTTAAATGATTTTTACGAGCAGTACGGCGGCGAGCTTGACAGCGAGGTTTACGAAATTATTGATGAAATGAAAAAGCAAGTCCAAACCGTAGAAGCGGAATTTAATGCCGAAAGCGAACGGTATGCAAAGGGTGAAATTACGCTTGACGAATACGAGCTTGCGAGAGCGAAAAACGAAGCATACGACACTCAAAGAA
>JAJQGZ010000108.1 GCA_021200075.1 Clostridiales bacterium
ATCAGCGTGAACCCTTCGCTCGATTTGTAGATAAAGCTGTGCTTTTTTGACATAACTTGCGCCTTTCAAGACGATATGATTTGATGCTGACAGTATACCATATTTTTATCGGATTCGCAAGGGAAAAATCGAATTTTGATGAAAAATGTTGCGAAATGCCGAGTTGCCGCGGTTATTTGGCTGTGCTGCTCAATGTTATTATATCATATCGCACTGTACCGCAAATATTCGATACGAATCTATGATTCGAATCGGATATTTGACAGACTTGACGACTTCCATTGTGAATTACAAATTCGTAACGGAATGTCTTTGAAACTGCGCTTCGTCAATCAATGTCTTGCTTGCGTCATCGGTCAAACGCTTTAAAACTCACTCTCACTCCCATTTTGTTTTTTTCGGGCTTTTCGGGTCATATTTTTTTGTGACACAGTGGAGATAGAATTTTTTTACAATAAGTTTGAGTTATTGCTGGAAAGGCAACTTCAAAGGCTTATCATCCTATCTTCTGATCACCTCATTCAGCGTCTTACCATCTTTATCCTTCCAAGCATCCCAGCCATTGATGCTGCCGCCGAGGACGAAGGTTGCAGCGGAGCTGACAGACGTAAACGATATGGACACCGTCGTCTTATAAATTCCATCGGAATATGCAATATCGCCGTTTTCGATAGCGGTTTGTCTCTGCCTTTCAATACCTGCCGAATGGCACTTGCGGTCAATGTCTATCTGCGAGCCTTCCAGAACCTCAAACTTCTCACCATCATATACTCCGAATGCGGCGATGCCGTTTCCCGTCGTATGTAAAATATTCGATTCGTTCAGAAGAGCTTTTGTGTTGTCCATCTTGTAGCCCTGAGTCGCCATGATAAATTGAATCTCCTCATAAGCCTCCTCAATCAACGGTATATCGTATTCGTCAATCTCGTACCTCGGGTTGATGGTATTCTCGACTTTGTAACGCTTTGCTTCGTGAGCCTTGTCGATGGCGTATGCTTCAAGACCGCTTATCATGTCGAGAGAGAAAGTCTTGCTGTCAGCCAGAAACATTATTGCCTTGTTCCGGAAATCCTTGGAGCGGTTGTGATCATCAAGCCTTGCGACCCCGTTACGAGTTTGCCCGACATAAATCTCGGCAATTTTGTTGTCGTCATTCTCGCTGATAAGGTAGTAAATTCCCGGACGATTGATGCCGGTAATCTTCTTCGCCTCGCCGAGAAGCGGTCTTGGAATGACATAGGTCGTCATAGTAGAAAGATGCCTGCGGATGGAACGAATTCCATCCGGCTGACCGTTGTGATATATAACTTCAAGTTTTCTGCTGATTGACATGATTTTTAGTCCTTTCTATTTACAATATAGTTTTATTCACAATATGCTCATCACTTCTCCACAGTTTTTGCTATAGCCGACAAAACTGTTTTTAATGGTACAGCAGCAGTAATATTACAGATATCGCAAATGTCTAAATCAACATGATCGTTGTCTTTTAATGCTTTTCTCTTTCTTCGTAAAGATTTTTTTCTGCACAAGATTTTCATTACTCGATAATTGTATTCGTCGTTTTTAATTGTGGTATGGTCATATCATAGAATTATAACTCACTTGACAAAATCAACACCAACATCTATTATTTAAGTAGATGTTCATAACGCTTGAAAACAGTGTAAGTTGGGAAACTTGTTCAATTTTCTAAAGGAACAGTCACGCTTTGAAACCGACGTGCTAAAAATAGGCGTGCTGGTTCGTGGGATATCGGGAGCATGAGACTTTAAATTTTGTTCCCATATAAAGATGTCCTAAAGCGCAACCTTCCCATCGCCGGTCAGGTCGAAGAATTTGTTGAATGCGCCTTCAAAACTCACGACGGTGCAAAATTTGCCGAATTTAGGCATACGAGCTATCCAGTCAGTCATAACACTTGAATACATCAATACTATGTAAGGCAGAACCTCAAGTATCCTATCACCTGCTGTACACAACTTCCAGTAACGTGTTTTTGCCGGGAACATCAAATTCCTTTGGATCAATAATGCACAATTGCTTCTTAATAACCACACGCATCTCAAGTGCAGGCTTCAAACAGTAGTGTTCAAAATCCTCTTGACTAATATCATCAACTGACTGCACATGAGGGAAAAGCAAAAGGAAGCTTGTTCCAAACTCTACGCAACCATCGATTGCACCAGACAATAAACATTTTAATTTTTATATAAGCTCAGGCAACTTATTGGATTTCAAGCTGTACTCGTTTGTACGGTAAGACCTGATGTCAAAAGGCAATTCTTCAAGACATTGAGTAATAATGATTACCTTTTTATTCATAGTATGAGCTAGTCCCAATTCATAAAAGACATTTGCATTTAAATTTGTCAGATCAGCGATAATGACATCCGCTTTATGTATTCCTTGGACAATATCTTTTATAATACTTTATTGGCTGTCCAAATCTCCGGCGCTTGTAAATGTAAAAGTTTCTCTGAATTCTTCTTTCAGCTTACCGTATAGTGCTAAAAAGTCTTCACTAAATGGCATAATAACGAACACTATAAGGTTATCATTCATCGGTTTTCTCCTTTTTTTGAATACTTTGAATACAATATTATGTTGACAAACATTGCTGCATTTTCATACCGACAATATTTTATATGCTTAGATTTTTTAGATGCAAATTGCTTCTTTATATATGATTTACTGCAAATATAGCTACAAGTCAAAAGGTAGAAAAAGGATTAAAGTGAAGCTGTGTGCTTTACGGTAATTTATGCCTCAATATCAAATCTTTTTTTCCGTTGAGATGTTCCATCTGAATCAAACTCGTTCTCCATGCATTTAGGTTACAAATCAAATTCTCCAGCATAATTATCATCATTGAAATGAAATTTAATGTGGTATCTTTCACGCGATTCCATATTATTATCAAGTCTCGCTTCACAGGCAATAACAATTGGCACATACCACGGATATTGCATAAAAGTTTCTTCCGGGATAGTTGACAGAAGAATAGCTCCGTTTTTCTTCCTGATAATGCGGCATTTGCATCCTGCCACGCCAACGCCTTCTTTGGCTTCTTCGGTGCTGGCAGAAAAGGCGTATACGGGACTGGCGCAACGATCAACCGCAGTAACAGTTTCGTGCTTATTGCAACTGTAGATCACGAAGCCATTCTCGAAAACCGATATTGTGGCGTCAAAAATCTGTTCTGTGATCATAACTTCTGCGTTGGACTTGCGTATTCTGTTTGCACGAGGAAATCTGTAAATGTGGTCAGTGCGCCCGACTTTATTAAGTAATTCTCCGAAGGTAGGTATAGCGTGATCAGACTTGTTGAACATATCACTTCACTTTTCCGCCAAATCATCAACTGTAGATCCAAACATACGGCAATCCGTTTGAGGATAGCGTATTCAGAACCGTTCAGATTCAGCACATCCATGTATTCGGCAAAATTTTCTCCGTTGAAAGCCTCATCCCGGTTTCAAATTGTAGTATATCACTACGGCGATATAATGTCAAGCGTATGAATTCGTGAGTGATGATAAATGTTCATTAGCCGGTGATGCGAAACCGAAAACAAAAATAAAAAAATATTTGGCACAGAATTCACCACTGAAAAAAAAAGAGCCCTTATTGATTTTTCTCAAAAAAACGCTTGACAACGGCGCTTGAGTGTGATATACTTTATATCGGTCGGGGCGCTTGCGCCCGCGGCTGTATGCGGGTATGGCGGAATTGGCAGACGCGCAAGATTCAGGTTCTTGTCTTTGCAAGAGGGTGCAGGTTCAAGTCCTGTTACCCGCATATGAAAAATATCCTGCGGAGGGGTTCTTCCGCAGGGTATTTTCTTTTTTTGCGTGAATCTTGTGCTGATGCGCGACAGACCTTTAGGCTTGATCCGCGCGCCCCTCGATTTTTATGACGTGTACGCTCACGGAGAATCTTGCTTTTATCATCCTGATATGGTATACTCACTGTTGTATGCG
>JAJQGZ010000214.1 GCA_021200075.1 Clostridiales bacterium
TTTTACAGGTAAATAATTTTGTTGAATGGCGAACCAGAAGAACAATGCTCAAAGCGGTATTTCCACTCTCCGCTTACAATGAAAAAGCGACCTATGACCTCGGTCTCGGCGTTATAGAAAGAGGAAGTAACAGCGAAAATCTGTACGAGGTTCCGGCTCAGCACTGGGCGGATATTACCGACAAAGGCGGTAAATTCGGGATTGCGATTCTTTCCGACAGCAAATACGGCTGGGACAAACCGAACGACAACACCCTGCGCCTCACCTGCATACATACACCTGCCGGAGCTTTTACTAAAGACGCACGACAAGACTTGCAGGATTTGGGCAGAAATATGTTTAACTTTGCTGTTTACGCACACGACGGAGGGTTTGAAAATGCTGTGCAAAAGCAGAGCATACTTTTCACCAATCCTCTCAGAGCCGTGCAAACGAGCGTTGGAATCAAGGCTCAAAACAAGAGAATTTCATTTTTCAATATAAGTGACGACAATGCCGTTATAAGAGCGGTTAAAAAATGCGAAAACAATGATTCATTGATTATTCGAGTAAACGAGGGAGCCGGCAAAAAGAAAGAAAATATTGTTCTCTCATTTAACGGATTTGAAATTGATGACGCTCAGCTTGTCAATGCAAGCGAGGAATTTATTGAAAAAATCGAAGCGAAAAAAAATTCAATCACTTTTAGCCTTAAACCTTTTGAGGTGAAAACCTTTAAAATCAATCTTAAAAAGAAGAATAACACCAATGAAAACGAATGCTGTTTCAATGCGATAAAACCCGAGTTCAACTCAAAAGGCTTCAGCTGCGAGGAAAATATGCGAAATGTTATTTTGCAAGGCGGAGGTTTTTCACTGCCGATTGAGTTGCTGCCCGAAAAAATTACGACCGGCGGAATACCGTTTGAATTTTATCAGGACATTAACGAGCGTTACGATACGCTTGTATGCAGAGGCCAGACAATCAAGTTTGACAAGGGAACAAAAGAGGTTTATCTCCTTGCGGCAACAACCGGCGACCAAAAAATCACCGCTCAGTTTACCGCCGGAATGAAAAATAATAAGTTGAATATTTATCCTGCCGTATCCCCCATTTGGCAATGGGATATGTACGCCCTTGACCAAAAGGCACAGACGCCCCACAAAGTGAATTATGGCTTTGAATTTTCTCACCTGCACCACCCAGAGGGAAATATTGTACAAAAAGCGTTATTTAATGTGTACAAAATCACTCTCGGCAAGGCAGATGAAATTCAGCTTCCCGAGGACAATCGGCTGATAATTTTGGCGATAACCGCATCGAATAAAACGCATAACACGCAGGTGCGAAATTCGTTTATCGACATAGCGTCAAATAACTATAAGTTCGGCGAGATACCGCCGATTGAAAAAATATTTGACAAGACGGATTTTGTCACAATACGAGCGGGAAAAATCCAAGACCAGATTAAATCGGGAAAAGGCAAAGGCTTCAAGAGGGACAATATTATAACAAACATCATTCGCTCATATACGAAAAGCGAATGGTAATAATGTTCAAAATATTGTATTATAAAGAATCCGAGAACTAAGTTTCTCGGGTTCTTTATTTATTCAAGAAGCCGGTATAAATGAATATAAATACCGAAAAATACATAGTAGATATATGCAGAAAATGAATATTTTTCAGGTGATTTTTGTAAAACTCAAATCCTTTACAGTCAACAATTCGGTGGAAAAACTGCGGAAAACTCTGTTGAAATTGTTGAAATCCTATTTTAATCACCTTGATTTTGTTAAAAACTCGGTGGAAATTGTTAAAAATGTAAAGACTTTAACTTGCTTTAACAATTTTTTTCCGCAATTTCAGTTTGCAAAAAAAATCAAATATACAAATTGACAAAATAATAAATAATTGCATAAAAATAACACCTCTTTGCATAAGCACGAAAGAGGTGTTATCCAATTGTTTAACCGTATTATATTATAAAGTTATTTCTTAAAGAAATTTACTATATCGGAAAAAGCATCGTCGTCATTACCGTCGAAGGTTGACGGAGCGGCTGCCGAAGATGTGGGAACGGCAATCGGCTGCGGAGGCGCAACCTGCCTGTCGGCTGTTACAGACTTAATCTGCGAGCCGGGGCCCTTATCGCCGAAGCGCGTAGCTATAACGGTGATAATCATTTCATCTTCAAGTTCTTCGTCAAATGTAGCACCCCAAATAATTTCACAATCGGGATGAACGGCGGCACTTACGATTGAAGAAGCGGCGTCTATTTCCTCAAGACCGATATCAGTTGAAGCAGTGATATTGATAAGTATACCATGAGCGCCGTCAATGGATGTATTGAGAAGCGGAGAAGAAATAGCCTGCTGAGCGGCAATCTCCGCCTTATCCTTGCCTTTGGCTCTGCCGACACCCATATGTGCATAGCCGGAATCACGCATAATCTCCGTAACATCGGCAAAGTCGCAGTTTACAAGACCCGTTGCATTAACAAGGTCGGAAACGGACTGAACGCCCTGACGAAGAACATCGTTGGCTATCTCGAACGCATTGAGAAGAGTAATCTTTTCATCGGTTACATATTTAAGGTTTTCATTGGGAATTACCATAAGAGAATCAACATACTGTGCAAGCTCATTGATACCCTCCTGAGCCTGCTTCATTCTTCTTGAACCTTCAAAAGCAAAGGGAGTGGTAACAACGCCGACGGTGAGAATGCCGAGATCCTTGGCAATCTTGGCAACAACGGGAGCGGCACCCGTTCCTGTTCCGCCGCCCATACCTGCGGTGATAAATACCATTTCAGCACCGGTAAGTATATCTGTAAGAGCTTCCCTGCTCTCCTCAGCGGCCTTTGTTCCGATTTCCGGCTTAGCGCCTGCACCTCTGCCCTTGGTAGCCTTTTCGCCGATAAGTATTTTATGAGTGGCTGTTGACTTTGCAAGAGCGGGTTTATCGGAATTTACCGCAACAAATTCAACATCCTGAATATTGCAGTGTACCATGCGGTTAACGGCATTACCGCCGCCGCCGCCGACACCTACAACTTTAATCTGTACAACCTTTGAATCGTCCGTGTCTATTTCATAGCGTCCCATATTTAAACTCTCCTTATTATAGTATTATCAGTCTTTAGACTTGGTTACATATCATATTGTAACAATATTGTAATCAATTTGCAATACTTTTTTTTAATATTTATCGAATATATTGACAATGTTTTAGATGAAGATTCAACAATTCTTTGGTAGAATTGCACAAATTCCATATATTTTCACATTTCTTGACAATTAAATTACTTTGCACTTCTTCCTCTGTAAAGTAAACTGACTTGTCACTATCAACGGTCATTGTTCCCTTTACATTCGGACTGGATTCATTTAGCTGTTCGCAAGCAGCTAAAGCACGATAAACCTTGCTTTCCAAATCTTCGCAGGTGCCGAGCTTAAATTTTATTCTGCCGTCATAGACAACATAGTTGTCACTGACATTATTGGAGTAAATTGAAGTAATCTCGGTAAAATCATTTTCTTTAACAACCTGTGCAAGCTGTTGCAGGCAATCGCCGACATCATCATCGGCAAACTCTATTTTGTAGCCGGCAACTGCTTTTTTAACATTCGCCTTGCTTATTTTGATACCTTGTGCTTTTTGAGCGCCGAGTTCAAGCACCTTGAAGTTATCGTCTAAAAGTATATATGTTTTATCATCATTTTTTACGGAATATGAAACCTCGGCTTCGGTAATTTTTATTTGAATTGTTGCGGGAAGCTTGCGTTTTATCTGCACATTATAAATATACGGGAGAGTCTGTTCAAGCCTTTCTTTGGTAGAATCGGTATTGGCAAGAAAAAGATTTTCTCCGACATCAATCGAGCATTGAGCGAGAACTTCCTCCTGTGAATATACTGAATTTCCGCTGACGGTGATGCTGTTGATATTAAAGAACACGGTAAGTGAGAGAACGGTTCCGACAGTGAGAACAATAGCGACAGCACAGACCCAACCGAAAATTTTTCTAATTAAATTTCTTTTTTTTCTTTTTTTAGTCTCCTTGGCTCTTTTTTGCGAGCGGGTGAGATTTTCGTTTTTTTCGGCTGTTTTGTCACTTCTTCTTTTAGGCTGTTCGGGCTTTGAGTAATTATTTTGACTTTCACGATAAATTTTCGGCGGTTCAAGACCGAAATCGCTCAAGTCTCTGCTATAATCAATCGTATTTTGCCGAGGGGATTGGGGCGTTTTTTGCTGCACTTTTTTCTTCTTTTTCTTCATATCTTATCCTCTTTATATCCGCTCCGATATTTGACAGCGACTGTTCAAAATTTTCATACCCTCTGTCGATATGATGAATATAGTTGACCGTAGATTCGCCGAATGCGCCGAGTGCGGCGACTGCTAAAGCGGCTCCGCCTCTTAAATCGGTTGCATTGACATTTGCCGAATGTAGCTTTTCTACTCCGTAAATTACCGCAAGCTTATCGTTTACCTGTGTATCTGCACCGAAGCGGTTAAGCTCGCTTACATACCTAAATCGGTTTTCAAAAATATTTTCCTGCAAAACCGAGGTTCCTCTTGCAACAGAAAGAGCGGCGACTACAGGAGAATGTGCGTCTGTCGGAAATCCCGGATAAGGTATCGTCTTAATCATTCGCACTCTTTTGAACCCTTGAGGGCGTCTATAATCAGGCTGTTATCCCTAAGATAAAGTTTACATCCCATTTCATTAAACACCGGCAAAACCGGAGACAAATGCGTTGCTCTGACATCGTCTATTGCAATGCGTGAGCCTGTCACCGCCGCAGCACTCATATATGTTGCGGCAAGTATTCTGTTGGGAATAATTGTATGCTCGCAGGGGTGAAGCTCGCTGACGCCCTCAATTTCAACTGTAGTCTCCCCTGCGCCGTATATCCTGGCTCCGCATTTGTTAAGGAAGGAAGCAAGGTCGCTTGTCTCAGGCTCTTTTGCGGGATTGATAATTGTTGTTCTGCCCTTTGACACAGCTGAGGCAATGATAATATTTTCAGTTGCTCCGACACTCGGAAAAGAAAGAATTATCTTCGCACCGGTCAAAGAATTTGCTGTGCAATGTATTGACGAACCGTCCTCCTGAACAAATGTGCCGAGAGAGCTGAGTGCTTTAAGATGCAGGTCAACGGGTCTTGTGCCGATTTCGCATCCGCCGGGATAGAATATTGACGCTTCGCCTGTTCTGGAAGCAAGCGAGCCAAGAAAGATTATCGACGAACGCATTGTGCGCATCATCTGTTCGTCAATAATGCTGCCGCTTATATGTGATGAATCGACGGTTACGGTATCGCAATCTCTTTTAACACTACAACCGAGATTTTCAAGAATTTTATTGTTGTGCGAACATCGCTGAAATTGGGACAATTATGTATAACGCTTTCGCCCTTGACAAGAACACACACCGCAAGAATCGGCAATGCGGAATTTTTGGCGCCGTGAAGTTTGACCGAACTTTTAAGCTTTTTTTCGCCTGAAATTTTATATAAATCCATCAAATCACCTCTGCAAAATATCCTATGCAGAGGGATTATTATTTGTTAAGAGTTTATTTAAAGAGACACAATATCATTATTTTACGAGGGAAAGAATTATGGACGCAATTCTTTCACGGGAGTCAGACACGGACATATCCTTTGCATTTTCTTCAATTTGCCTGAGTCTGGCTTTATTTGAAAGAAGCTCGTCGAGCATATCAGAAAGAGCTTTTGAGGTTAAATCCTTTTCTTCAAGAATATATCCCGCCCCTCTGTTGACAAGTGCCATTGCGTTATGGTACTGGTGATTTTCCGCAACATATGGAGAGGGAATCAAAATTGAAGCTTTACCCATAGTCTCAATTTCCGAAAGAGATGAAGCTCCGGCTCTGCCGATAACGACATCCGCCGCCGCCATACAAACATCCATATCGTCTATATACTTCCTGACCTCGACAGTTCCCTTTTTGCCGTTTACAAAACCTGCTTGCTCGAATTTATCAAGGTAATCCGTGCCATTTGTACCGACGGAATGAATATGGCAATATTTGCCGCTTTCAGCACTGCTGAGAAGAATATCATACATTGCATCGTTTATCGGCTTTGCGCCGAGAGAACCGCCGAAAGAAAGAACAAGGAATTTATCATCCGGGATATTGAGCTTTGCCCTTGCCGAAGACTTATCGGCTTTGAGCAATTCTCCCCTGACGGGTAAACCCGTGACAACGGGCATATTCTTAGGTTTGAGATGCTTTGCGGCGTCCTCAACTGTGAGCATAACCTTGTCAACAGACTTTGCAAGGGTTTTATTTGTAATACCCGGGAATGCGTTTTGCTCGTGGATACAGCTCGGTATGCCAAGGCTGACAGCCTCCTGCAAAACAGGGTCCGAAACATAGCCGCCGAAACCAACCGCAACATCCGGCTTGAAATCTTTTATAATTTTACGGCTTTCGTTTTTTGAAGTGAATATTCTGAAAACTGTCTTAATATTATGCGATATTGCGCTCGGGGAAAATGAACGCCTGAAGCCGGAAATTTTAATTGTTTTGAAATCAAAGCCTGCTGACGGAACAAGTCGGGACTCTATATGATCCTCGGTTCCGACAAACAGAATCTGAGCGTTCGGATTATTTTCTTTTATATAAGAAGCAACGGCAAGAGCCGGGTTAATGTGACCTGCTGTACCGCCTGTTGCGAAAAGGATTTTCATTATCTCACCTAAACCTTTTGCTGACTTGACTTCCTCGATACGGATAGGACTACGCCCACCTCGAACAGAAGTATGATCATAGCCGTTCCGCCATAGGAGAAAAACGGGAGGGCGATACCTGTATTCGGCAAAGTATCGGTAACGACCAAAGTGTTGAATATTACCTGAAGACCTATCTGCGAAACAACGCCGATAACAAGGAGACTTCCGAATTTATCATTACATTTTGATGCGATATAAAATCCCCTTATTACAAGAGCGGCAAATAAAATTATAATAAGCACCGCACCGATAAAACCGAGTTCCTCGCACACTATTGAAAAGATAAAATCGTTTTGCGGTTCGGCAACATAGAGATATTTTTGCTTTGAATTGCCGAGACCGACGCCGAACAATCCACCCGAACCGATTGCATAAAGCGAATTATTTGTCTGCCAGCGGGCACCGATCGGGTCGTAATCCTTGTCAAGCCAGGCGGTTATCCTTTCGCCGGCATAATCTTCAATAAGCTCGGGAAAAGTTATTACCGCAACAACTACCACCGCTATAACAGCCGCTCCGAAAATAAACAGCTTCATATCCGAACCGCCCGCAAACATAAGCACGGCGCCGATAAGAAACATCAAAATTGTGCAGGACATATGATGTTCGCAGTAAATCAAAACGCAGAAAACAATAATAACACCCAAGGGATAGCAAATGCCATACTTAAATTTATTCATATACTTATAATAATCATTTATATAGCTTGCCAGCGTGAGTATTAGAGTAAACTTTGCAAGATCAGACGGCTGAAATGTTATTCCGCCGAAAAGAGGAATCCATCTTTTAAAATCATTTACATTTGTATGATAAAAAAGAACCAATACGAGACAGCCGAGCGTAAATATTAAAAGTATAACCGTAAAAGCCTTCAGCAGTTTGTAATTGAGCTTTGACATTATGAACATACATATAAGCCCCAAAACGGTGAAGATTAACTGCCTTTCAAAATAATAATATGAATTATGATCCTCGTAATAATAAGCATACGGATAAGATGCGGAAAAAAGCATTATTAAGCCGATTGTCAAAAGAGCAATTGTAAGACTGAGAAACGGTATATCAATACTGCCTGTTATAAAAATATCGCTTTTTTTGATGCCGAGCGACTTTTCACTTTTTACAACCTTTTGAGAATTATTCTTTAGGCGCCGTGTATCTTCCGCCATAGATATGCTCCTTTCCGTAAATTTTAATATAAATCATCAGGCAAATCTGCCTGCAAAATTGCCGTAGTAAAGAAGAAGAACTCCTATCACACAGCCGATTAAGTTGACTGTTGTAAATACAACACAAATCTTTTTTTCATTCCAGCCGCAAAGCTCGAAATGATGATGAATCGGCGCCATTTTAAAAATTCTCTTGCCGTTGGTGATTTTGAAATACCCTATTTGGATAACATCGCTCATAGTCTCGCACACATAGACAATACCTATCGGCAAAAGGAGAATAGGGCATTTGCATAAATAGCCGAGAGCCACTACCATTCCGCCGAGAAAGAGCGAGCCGGTGTCGCCCATAAATACCTTGGCAGGCCTCCAGTTCCAGCAGAGAAAGCCGAGAACGCCTCCGAGAAGCGCACCTGAAAAAATTGTCAGGCCCGAAAAGCTTTCGATATAAGAAATAACAATAAACGCAATTGCAACGGTTGCGGTTACCGACGAACACAAGCCGTCGATACCGTCGGTGAAATTTACCGAATTAACGCAGCCGTAGATTATGAAAACAGAAAGAACCCAGAATATAATTGCGGTAAAAATATTCTTTTCAAAATTAACGGTGCCGATAAAAGGAATATACCAGCTTGTATTGTGGGAAAGCCAAAGAGTGAGAACATAGCCAAATGTCATAATAAGCTGACCGACGGTCTTCTGCTTAGGAGTTAATCGCTCGTTTCTTTTATGCTTTTTTTTAATGAAGTCATCTGTTATTCGGACTATGCCGAAAGCGAGAGCAAGATCGATTCCGGCGATAAGCAGTATCTTTTCCTTGCCCTGCATAATTGCGGAATAATCACTTTCAAGCTCGCCGCCCGAAAGGGAATATGTAAGCACGGTGACTATAAGCGAAACTATTATGCCGACTGCAAACATAATGCCGCCCATATTAGGCGTACCCTGCTTTGACTTATGCCAGCTCGGCCCTATATCGAGAATAGTCTGACCGAATTTGAGCTTCCTGAGCAAAGGGATTACGACAAAGCCGAGCGCAACGGTAATGCCGAAAGCGATAATAATGCTGATAGCCAATGCAACTGTACTACTCATTTATTTTCCCACCTATCTTTAACAATGCGGATTACATCCTCTAATTTCATTCCCCTTGACGCTTTGAATAAAATTGCGTCGCCTTCTTTTGCATAATCGCAAAGACTGTTTGCAAGTTCGTCCTTTGAATCAAAGTGAAATACATTCTTCATTTTACTTTCTCTTGCCGACTGTGCGATAAGCGTTCCCATTTCTCCGCAGGTGAAAAGTGCGTTGATATTACTATTGCCCACCTGACTGCCGACATTAATATGAGCCTGACGGGAATAATCGCCGAGCTCGAGCATATCGGAAAGAACCGCTATGCACCTGTCTGCTTTTGTTGAGGAAAGAGTTTTGACGGCGGCGGTCATAGAATCGGGGCTTGCGTTGTAGCAATCTTCAATTAAAACAATTCCGCCGACTTCAACGGTTCTTTGCCTCATTCCCTCGGGTTCATATTTCATAAGCGCATTTGAAATACTCTCTGCGTCAATGCCGAGATAATACCCTATCGCAAAAGCTGAAAGCGCATTATAAACATTGTGAACTCCGACGGTCGGAATACTTACTCTTGTGTTTTTACTAAAATAATTTACGGTGAAAGATGTGACTGCATTTTCTTCGCAAATATCGCTCGCCGTAAAATCGCAACGATTATCAATGCCGAAAGAACGAATATCGTAATCATCATTTTTCACCTGAGAAAGGAGATCGTTGTCTCCGTTTAAAATAAGCGGTGAACCTTTTTCCAGTCCGTTGAGTATTTCAAGCTTCGCCTTTAGTATGCCCTGACGGGAGCCGAGATTTTCAATATGAGAAACACCGATATTGGTAATTACCGCCATTGTGGGTTTTGTGGCTTGCGAAAGTCTGCTTATTTCTCCGAAATGGTTCATTCCCATTTCCACAACGGCGCTTTGAGTTTTTGAATCTATTTGAAAAAGAGTTTGCGAAAGCCCGATTTCATTATTGAGATTACCCAACGTTTTTATCGTATTGAATTTTGACGAGGCGACAAGATAGGTAAACTCTTTTGTGGTAGTTTTGCCGATAGAACCCGTAAGACCGATAAGAGGAATATCAAATTTTGAACGGTAATATCCTCCGAGCGCAAGCAATGCCTTTGAGGTATCGGGAACCGTAACAACGGGTAAATCAGTCTCAACCGGTTTATGAACCATAACAGCCACCGCTCCGTTTTCCTCGGCAGTACCGACAAAATCGTGAGCGTCGAAGCGTTCGCCTTTTATACAGATAAAAAGGCAACCCTTTGTGATTTTCCGTGTATCAATGCAAACAGAATTGATTTCACATTCTTTATTGAAAGTTCCGCCGCAGGCGGAGGCAATTTCGCTTAGCTTTAACTTTTCCATAATCTAACAGTTTAATTATTCAAGGGCGGAAAGAATATCCGCAACAACTTCTCTTTCGTCAAAATGTATTGTTGAATCGTTAAGAATCTGATATGTTTCGTGTCCCTT
Organism: Clostridiales bacterium; assembly: GCA_021200075.1. Taxonomy (GTDB): domain Bacteria; phylum Bacillota; class Clostridia; order Oscillospirales; family Acutalibacteraceae; genus Eubacterium_R. Next base: position 10,478 of record JAJQGZ010000214.1, read on the forward strand.
GCCTGCAAGGAGAATAATGTCGTCCTTTTGAGCATTTTTTATTGCATATTCAATCGCATCACGGCGTTGCTCAACGACAACATACGGCGTATCTATGCCCTGCATACCGACGAGAATATCGTCGATTATAGCAGACGGATTTTCCGACCTGGGATTATCTGATGTAACAATACAAAAATCGGAAAGCTCCGAGGCGATCCTACCCATTTTAGGCCTTTTTGTTTTATCCCTATCACCGCCGCAGCCGAACAGGGTTACAACTCTGCCGTTTGCGATTTCCCTCAAAGAGGAAATTATGTTTTCAAGTCCGTCGGGAGAATGAGCATAGTCGATAATTATTGTAAAATCCTTATCTGTAGGTACAACCTCTATCCTGCCCTTAACCCCCTTTGATTTGCTTATTGCCGAAAGCACGCTGTCAAAATCAATGCCAAGAGCCAATGCGCATACGCAGGCGCAAAGAGAATTATAAACCGAAAACCTGCCGGGTATAGGGCAACTGCATCTGCCGATATTGTCGCCTACAAGCTCGTACTCTACTCCGCCGGGTTTGAATTTGACATTCTTTGCTACATATGAGGCGTTATTTGTATTAACGGCATATGTTACGACTTTATCAAGTTTGGCATCCTCGATTATTTTTAATCCGTATTCATCATTGGCATTTGTAACGGCGATTGAACAATTTTCAAAAAGTCTTTTTTTAGCCGCAAAATAATTATCCAAGGTTTTATGATAATCGAGATGATCCTGTGTGAGATTTGTAAATGCGCCGAGGGTAAATCTGAGTCCGCTTACCCTACCCTGTGCAAGCGCCTGGGAGGAAACCTCCATAACGCAGTATTCACAATCGGCTTTAATCATCATTGAAAAGAGCTTTTGAAGCTCGTATGGGTCGGGCGTGGTATACTTGGCGGGATAAACCTCGTTGCCTATCATATTCTGCACCGTACCGATAAGACCGACCTTTTTACCCATATATTCAAGTATCTGCTTTATTAAAAAGCTCGTGGTGGTTTTTCCGTTAGTGCCGGTAATTCCGATAAGCTTGAGTTTATTGGCAGGATTACCGAAAAAGTTTGAGCAAATAGGAGAAAATACTTCTCTTGAATTATCGACAAGTATTTGAGGTTCAAGACCGAGATCCCTTTCAACCACTACTGCGGCGGCTCCGTTTTCCAGCATTTGCGATGCGACGGAATGACCGTCAAAAGCAGAACCCTTTACGCAGACAAAGAGCGAGCCTTTCTTTACAAGCCGAGAATCCTGCGTGACATCAAGCACCTCTTTGTCAGCAAAATCGTTTTTTACTTTAATTCCTTTTAAAATTTCTGATAACTTCATATACTCACTGCTCCCATAGCTGATTGTTGAAAACCGCCGATTGAATTTAATCAGTCAAGCACTGATTCGGTATTTTTAAATAACGCTGTTATAACGGTTCCTTTTTCAACCGTAGTTTCTTTTTCCTCGCTTTGTTTATACGTCACAACCGTTCCGCTTGATAAATCGTTACCGCTGATTTCAATATTAAGGCTGTTTGTCTGCGCAAGATCCTTTGCCTCGCTCACGGTAAGTCCCGTAAAATCGGGAACCGTTGTGGTTTGTTTATCCGTTTCTTCCGTGTAGATATACACCGTACCTCCGCTCGGAATGGTTGTCGCCGCCGTCGGAGACTGCCGCAAAACCGTATCTCCATTGTCGATAACAACATAATCGAGAGAGTATTTGTCAAGTGTTGACTTGGCTTCTGTCAAGGATTTATCCACGATATTCGGAGTGTATTCCGAAAGATTTTCAAGCTCCTCGTCATCGTATGTGGGTTCAACTCCCAAAACACTCATAGTTTCTTCAATAACATCCGCCGCAATCGGAGCGCAAAGAGCGCCGCCGCCGAGATCCTCGTTAGGCTCGTCGATTATTATGAGAAGCGCAATTTCCGGATTGTCACTCGGTGCAATGCCTGCAAACGAGACTATGTACTTATCGTCCTCACCCTCTGCGGATTCGCCGAGCTTTGTTGAAGTGCCTGTTTTACCACCTACGCTATAGCCGGCTACATAGCCGTTTTTACCTGTTCCGTTATCGACAACGGATTTCATCATTTCTCTGACTGTTGCGGCGGTTTCACTGCTGATAATCTGCCGCTTAACTGTGGTTTGAGTTTTTTCAACGGTATTGCCGTCGCTGTCAACTATGTTTGAAACAAGGTAAGGCTGAACGAGATTTCCGCCGTTTGCTATTGCGCACAGTCCTGTGCAAACCTGAATGGGTGTAAGCGAATTGGTCTGACCGAAAGAAGCGGAGGAAAGCTCGACAATTCCGTACTGCTCCTCGGTATAATTTTGCGGCGAGGCTTCGCTGGGCAAGTCGATTTCCGTAAGCTTTGTGAAACCGAATGCGTCAAAATATTTATAATAATTATGCACTCCGAGCTTTTGACCGATTGTGATAAAAAACGGGTTGCAGGAATTTTCAAGTCCCTGGGTAAGCATTTGAGTGCCGTGACCCGAATGATTGTGGCAATTCATCGTGTACTCGTCAACCTGAATTGAACCTGTACAGGTATAGGTCGTATCGAGAGTAACCACATTTTCCTCGAGTGCCGCACTCGCCATAAACACCTTGAATACAGAGCCGGGAACATATGTATCGGAAACCGTGAAGTTTCTCCACTGGTTTTGCACTGCTTCACTTTCCGCTTCCTCCTGCTCGGTCTCGTTTTCGATGCTTTCAACCTCTTCAATATTTTTGCTGTAAGTGAGGGTGTAAGGCTCGTTGCAGTCGTAATCCGGAAGCGAAGCCATTGCGAGAACGGCGCCGGTGTTGCAGTTCATCACTATGCCGTAGGCGCCCTTAGCCTGATATTCCTCCATCGTTTCTCTTAATCCCTTTTCGAGATAATACTGGATTGTTTGGTTTATTGTGAGATAAATTGAGTCGCCGTCGGAGGCTTCAACAGTGGTTTCGTAATCATTTGCAATATCGTTTGACACTGCGTCCTGTGCCGTAATCACTCTGCCGTTAGTTCCGGTAAGCTCTTCGTCATAATAGGACTCAATTCCTGCAAGTCCCTGATCGTCCGCTCCGATAAATCCGATAACGCTCGACGCAAGCGAACCGTAGGGATAATATCTTTTTGTGGTCTGCTCAGTACCTATACAGTCGCCCAAACTGTTTTTCGATACAAATTCCGATATTTGCTCTTTAATATCATTTTCGACTTTTTTCTCAACGATTTCGTAATCGTTTTGAGCCAGGGTCTTATCGTAAAGCTCCTGCTTTTCCTCGTCGTCGTATTCAAAAAGCTCGGTAAATTTATCTACTATCAAATTTCTTTCTTTATCATCCGATATTTTCAGCGGATCGATATATATATTCCAAACCGTCGCCGACTGAGCAAAAACATTGCCCTCGTCGTCATATATCGTTCCACGCATTGCGGTGATTTCCGTATCTTTAAGCTGTTGAGTTTCCGCTTTCAGCGTAAGCTCCTCTCCCCTGATTATTTGAAGATAAAAAACTCTCGCCGCCGATGTGGTAAGGAGGAAAATAATAACAACCGCAAGAATAAGCACTCGCTTTAACATTCTTTTGCTTGTATTCATTTTTATCCCTCCCTCGCAATTGTTATCTTATTATTTATTTTATTAAGTAATCTCCGCCAGACACTTAGTCTGCGGAGATTAAATATTTGTGACAAACCTTTTCGCCCCTTAAATAAATACGCATTTTTGAGCGCCGATATTACCAAACGGCGCTTTAATCAATCATTTTCCTGCAATAGAAGCTGTGCCGCAGCAATACGCTCTTCCTTGTATTCGGCGACATCAATGTACCTTATTTGGCTTGATTTAATCTTTGTCATGCCGAGTTCTTCAACCGCATATTGGTCTATCATACTCATCGACACCATACTGTCAAGCTTACTGTTGAGCCTTGTATTTTCGCTTTCGGCTGTTGAAAGCTCTGTTTGAAGCGCAGAAATTGCGTGTGTAAGTTCATTCTTTTTTGTATAATTATAGAGTATACTGAAAATCATAGCAAGGCTGAGCACGGAGACAACGCATATCCTCACAAGATGCCTGAAACCGAGCCTTTGTTCCTTTATAAGCTGGGAACGGCTCTTTTTACCGCTGTTTTCCCTTACTTTAAGATCCCTGCCTCTTTTAGGCGTAGGGTCGTATGCCGGAGCGGCAGACGAACGCTGAACATTAAAAGCCTGAACAGCATATACCGTATCCGACGAATATGAATATCGCCTGAAATCTCCCGTATTTGTCATTTTTTCTCACCTTTTTCGAGTTGACTGCCTTTGTTTTACTGTTTTCTTTGCTATATTTGATAATGATTTTTACAGATATTTGCTAATTTGCTTAATAATTTAATTTAACTTAATATTTTTCAAATGTTCTGAGCCTTGACGAACGGGCACGAGGGTTATCCTCAAGCTCCTTTTCGCTCGGGACAATTGCTTTTAGCGCCTTGCCCTTGGGCTTATTTCCGCATACACATACGGGAAATTCCTTTGGGCAGGTACAACCTTTGCTCCACTGAGCAAAACGCTCTTTTACGATACGGTCTTCAAGCGAATGAAATGTTATGACGGCAATTCTTCCGCCCGGTGAAAGTATTGAAAATGCCGAATCGAGAGCCGATGAAAGCTCATCGAGCTCACCGTTTACTTCTATCCTTATGGCTTGAAAAGTTCGCCTTGCGGGATGTGAATCCCTCATAGCTCTTTGCGGCATTGATGATTTTATAATATCCACAAGCTCAAAGGTGGTTTCAATCGGCTTGTTTTGCCTATATTTGACTATATTTGAAGCGATGGAACGTGAATATTTTTCCTCGCCATATCTGTAAATTATATTTGCAAGTTCCTGCTCGCTGTATGTATTCACAACATCGGCGGCACTCATTCCGCTTTTGCTCATACGCATATCAAGAGGTGCGTCCTTGTGAAACGAAAATCCTCTTTGCGCCGTATCAAGCTGAAAGGAACTTACTCCCAAATCAAGGAGCAAGCCATCAATTTTATCAATATTAAGATTGCCGACTATATTTTTTATATTGGAATAATTATCGTGAACCACGAACACATTTTCCGTATCTTTAAAGCGGTTTTTGAGAGTTTGAACAGCGTTGGGGTCACGGTCTACGGCAATAACCTTTCCTACTCTTTGAGCAATTGCAAAGGTATGCCCTCCGCCGCCGGCAGTGGCGTCAACGATGATTTTATCAGCATCGAGTTTTAGTGCTTCCACAGCCTCGTTAAACAGCACACTCTTATGAACAAACTCCATTACTGCCCCTTTACCTTATCCATAAGGTCGTATATACCCTGGGAATGGTCATAGCTGTTATAAATTTTTTCGTACTCCTGAGTATTCCAAATTTCAATAACCTTGCCCTTGCCCTTAAACACAACGGTGGATTCGTTGGTAAGGCAAGCGGCGGACTTAAGACGCTGGTTGACTGTAAATCTGCCTTGGGAATCGAGGCAAGCTTCTTCTGCATTGTCAAGAAAGCTTGTTGTGGCGTCATATTTTTGATTTTCCGTTCCCTGCTGCATTGACTCGTACATATTTTCAAAATGTTCAACCGGATAAAGAGTAAGACAGCTATACCCTCTTACCGTCACGGCGACCATATAAAAATCCTTGCCCAGCCGTTCCCTCCACTTTGTAGGAATAGAAAGACGACCTTTTGAATCAAGCTTATAGCCCTCGAGCGTACCGACAAATAAGTGCATATCTTTCTCTCCTTTCAAAGTAATTTTTAAAAATCCGAAGCACAAAATGATATTGAGCTTATCAAAAATGGGATTTTAATGAAATAAGTGGGATTTAATTGGATTTACTACCACTGATTACATTATATAAGGGTTTAATGAACTTGTCAAGTTAATTTTTTTGCGGGAGGTAATTGTAACATTTGTAAAAATTGTAACCAAATTGTAATATTTAGAATATTATACCCTGAAATTCGGCGAAAAAGAAAAAAGCACGTTGTTAAAGTACTTTAAATATGCTATAATTTATATGTATATACAGCCGTGGACTTTATGTGCCACGGCTGAACACCCCCCGACTACTTTACACAAGGGAGCAAGACTATGGGCGATTACAAAACAACCTGGAGAGAAAAAATCAGATACGGAATAGGTGCAATAGGACTTGATCTGAGCTACGGATTATTCTATTCCTACCTTTCCTATTACCTGTCAAGCGTATTGGGACTTAAAGAGGGGTTCTTGCTTTTGCTGACTCCGCTTGCAAGAATTTGGGACGGAATTAACGACCCGATTATGGGAACCATCGTTGACAGCACAAAAACAAAAATGGGCAAATACCGCCCGTGGATACTGATAGGCGCAATTTCAAATGCGGTCGTGCTTACGCTTTTATTCACAAGCTTTGGTATGAGCGGAACAAAGCTTTATATCTACATCGGCGTTATGTACATACTTTGGGGTATGACAAATACAATGGCGGACATTCCCTACTGGTCTATGGTGCCGTCTTTCACAACTGACCCGAAAGACAGAAATCTTGTGGCAACCGTGGCGAGAACATTCTCAGGTCTCGGTCAAGGGATAATCACGGTTCTGACGCCGCTTATCCTGCCAAGGCTTTCGTCGGGTATGACTACGGACAAGGGATATTCCGCAGGCGGATTTTCAAAATGGGCATTGATATGCGCAATAGCGCTTGTATTCTTTGCCTTAATGTGCGTACTCAATACAAAGGAGCGCCATGTTGTTTATAATAAGAACAAGGAAAAATTCTCGTTAAAGAAAATGTTTTCCGTAATAGCGCACAACGACCAGCTTGTAGTGTTTATTATATTCGCAATGGTATCAAACGCAGGGTGGTATTTGACAAGCGGAACAGCGGTATATTATTTCACCGATGTTCTTGAACAGCCGGAAGCGCAAAGCCTTTTCTCTGTAATCGGAGCAATCGGAAGCATACTCGGTCTGCTCGTTATACCGGTGCTTTCAAAGTGGTGGTCGAAAAGGAAAATTTACCATTTTTCATTAATACTCACCATAGCTGGCTACATACTTATGACCTTGTTCGGGCCGATACTCAAAATAACAATCGCACTTGATTTGAGCTATATTTTAGCGTCAATAGGAATCGGCTCGATGTTCGTTGCGCAAACGGTTTTTCTTGCCGATATAGTTGACTACGGAGAATACAAAACAGGCAAGAGGAACGAGTCAATCACTTTCTCGATGAAAGGATTTTTGCAAAAGCTTGCCTACACGGTGCAAACGATAATACTGTTCGGCGGACTGAATATTATGGGGTATAACGAACAGATTACGGCAAACTCGATAAACGAGCAGACGAAAACCACTATAGGTATTATCTGCTTCGCCGTTCCGGCAGTTCTGGTAACGCTGTCGCTAATAATCTTTTCGTTAAAATTCAAGCTTTACGGCGACCTTTTAGATAAAGTACACGATTATATAGTAAATAAAAGAAGCGAGGAAGAATAAGAAAAACTAAGATTTAATAAAAAAGCAAACCGATGCGAAAAATTAATTCGCACCGGCTTGTTTTGTATTATGTTGATAAAAAACTCCACTAATAATGTATATACTATACTATTTATTGTGATTTTACAGCTTTTTAAAAGTTGGCCGATTGTAAAATGAAGTTGAACATCTAAAAAATCCATAGCGATTGAATC
>JAJQGZ010000044.1 GCA_021200075.1 Clostridiales bacterium
GATTCAATCGCTATGGATTTTTTAGATGTTCAACTTCATTTTACAATCGGCCATAGTTTTCTTTACATTACAACAATTTATTTGCCGTTGAAACAAAAAATTAAAATCCGCCGCATTGCCGATTTATTGCCGTTAAAGGAATATATTGTCTTTTTGAACAAAATATTATCGATTTTTTTTTGGAAAAAATGCCGAATATGCAACATTTGATTGATTTTTAAAAAACGATGTGATAAAGTACGATTAGATAGCATAATAAATGCTAAAGATACAAGAGGTGTTCATATGGACAGAAGAATAAAGAGAACAAGGACAGTGGTCTTTAACGCCGTTATGGACTTGCTTGTTGAAAAGGAAACCGACAAAATCACCGTGCTTGAGCTATGCAAAAAGGCGGACATTAACAAAAGCACCTTTTATTTGCACTACAAGAGTATGGACGACTGTCTGCAAGCGTGCTTTAAGATGATAACCGACGAAATTACGGAAACGGCAAAATACATAAATTATAACGAAATCCGTTACAACCCCGCCCCGTTTGTAAATAAGCTTCTTGACGAGCTGGAAAAGAAAGTTGATTATCTGTGCAAATTCAAGGCAAGCAGAATATGCGGGCCGTCGGTAAGAGTATTTAAGGAAAATCTTGTTGATTCAATAGCAAAGAACAATAATTTTACACTTGAGGATAATTACTACGAGATAACGATGATAACCTTTGCGGTGGCAGGCTGCTTTGACGCTGTGATTGAGCCGCTTCCGATATTCAAAAAGAATGAACTGTCAATTGCGCTGTGTGCTATGCTGAAATCCTCCCACAGCTCAATGTGAGACTCAAGACAAAAATAAAATTTACGAATTATAAAAATCCCTGCAAGCGAGATGCTTACAGGGATCTTTTGATTTATTAATCGGTTAAGATTAGCCAAGCTCTGAGAAGTACTTGATTGTTCTAACCATCTGAGAGGTGTAGCTGTTCTCATTATCATACCAAGAAACAACCTGAGCCTCGTAAAGACCATCGCCGATAGGAAGAACCATTGTCTGAGTAGCGTCAAAGAGTGAACCGTATCTCATTCCGACGATATCGGAAGAAACGATCTGGTCTGTGTTATAGCCGAAAGACTCGGTAGCTTCAGACTTCATAGCCTCGTTAATGGTTTCGGGAGTAACTTCCTTATCAGTCTTGATAACAGCGGTAAGGATAGTTGTTGAACCTGTAGGGGTAGGAACTCTCTGAGCGGAACCGATAAGCTTGCCGTTGAGTTCGGGAATTACAAGACCGATAGCCTTAGCAGCGCCTGTTGAGTTAGGAACAATATTGACAGCACCGGCACGAGCACGGCGAAGATCGCCCTTTCTCTGCGGGCCGTCAAGAATCATCTGATCTCCGGTGTAAGCGTGGATTGTGCACATAATACCGCTCTGAATAGGAGCGAAATCGTTAAGAGCCTTAGCCATGGGAGCAAGGCAGTTTGTTGTGCAGGAAGCGGCTGAAATAACCGTATCATCAGCTGTAAGAGTATCGTGGTTTACATTGTAAACGATAGTGGGAAGGTCGTTGCCGGCCGGAGCGGAAATTACAACCTTGCGAGCGCCTGCCTGAATATGAGCAGAAGCCTTTTCCTTTGATGTATAGAAACCGGTGCATTCGAGAACTACATCGACACCAAGCTCACCCCAAGGAAGGTCTGCGGCATTAGGCATTTTGTAAATAACAATCTTCTTGCCGTCAACAACAATATAGTTGTCCTCGCCTTCGCCCTCGTTATACTCAACGGTATGACCCTGAGCAACATAGTTACCCTGAGATGAATCATACTTGAGAAGATGAGCAAGCATCTTTGCGCTTGTAAGGTCGTTAATAGCAACAACCTCATAACCCTCTGCTCCGAACATCTGACGGAAAGCAAGACGACCGATACGACCGAAACCGTTAATAGCAACTTTTACCATTTTTAAAACCTCCGTGATAATAAAATATATTAAATTGGTTTTTGCGCATTCTTATTTTATACTGTTTGTCTGCGATAATCAAGAAAAAATATTATTTTTTTACACTTTATACAAAAAGATACATAATCTTTCATTTTTCTTATAGTTAATTTTTTAACAAAGACAGATAATAACAAACTGTGCAAACACATAAAATACAGCTATATCAACTCTATCTCCCTGAGAAGAGCATCTGCTATAACCTTATGCCCGAGAAATGTGGGATAAATGCCGTCTGCTGCAAGCTTGCAGGGCTGAATACTTTTCTGCGCAGTATTAAACTCCGCCTTCAAATCAATAACATATGCTCCGTTTTTCAAAGCGGTTTTTCGCAAAGTGTCACGATATTCGTCAAGTATCTTGTGAAAAGGCAGCTTCTCCTCGACGGAATCTATCATAAACGGAAGAAGAGAAATTATTATAACATCGTCAAGTTCCGTTTTTAACCTGCGGTAAATCTTGTCTATATGTGGCTGCATAGGTCTTTTAAGCGGAGGATACTGCTCGGGAACATAATGCTCCCAGGCATCGTTTACACCGATAAGCATAATAACTGCATCGGGCTTTAAATTAATGCAGTCCTTTGTCAAGCGGTCGTAAAGATGATATGTACGATTGCTTGCAATGCCCCTGTAAAAGAATTTTAAATCTTTACTTTTCTTTTTAAGCTTGCTTGAAAGCTGAAGAGTGTAAATATTTTTACCGTGGAGACTGTGATTAAAACGGCGGTTAAATTTTATATCCGTTATACTGTCTCCGAGAAAAAGTATTCTGCTGTCGGATTTTATGCTGATCATACCTGCACCTGAACAAAATAATGGATATGTGAATACGATGATTAATTTAATAAATATTACAGTTACAGCTAATCTTCCTTACTCTTTTCGAAGACAGAAATATTACCGATAATTGAAGTGACCGCAATAATTACGCCGACAACGGTAAATATGGCAAGCACACTGCGGACAAGCGAATTTTCCGCCTGAGCATACATCTCGGGATAAAGCAACGATGACTGCCTTATTTTGAATATAATTCCCACCGCACCGCCGAAAGCAAGAGTAATGCCCGAAGCGGTAAATGCCGAAAGCACACAGGTGATAATATCGCTCGCCTATTTATATAAAATTACAAACGGACTATCGGAAGCAAAATTAAAAGAAGACCGACCGAAAGCCAGTTTTGATAATCCGTTTCGATATCGCTTATAAAATTTGTAAGCTCGGTCGTATTTTCAAGCCCGAAGCAATCGGCGTAAATTTGAGCCACTTTATCGGCGGTATTATGCACAAGCGTTTCGTCATATTCTATTGAATTGCCGTCGAGATATTTGATACAAAGCTGTTCAAATTTTTCAACCGTATCCTTGGTATAAAGAGTTGTATTATGGCCGCCGAAAAGCCTGCTTATTGCAGAATCCGAAATGATCTCGTCAAAGCTCTCCACAGCCTCAAACGCTCTTGCCGGTATACTGCTTTGCGCTTCAAGCACTTCTATCCTTGCGTTAAAATTTTCTTTGCACTGCTTGATAATTTCATCGGATGCAAAAAATCTCTGCACATAGTATTCCGTGCAAAATGTAACACGCAATATAAGCGACGCAACAGAAATACATATTCCGACAGCCGATATTATTATTATAATGAAAATTACGGAAAGAATTTTCCTTGTAGATTTAAGTGACATTTTACATGCCTTTCCTGCCGAATGCGGTAATTAATAATATTTACCCGACTTCTGTTCCGGATACCATTTTGCAAACGCAGACAAAATATTCATCGCTTGTCCCGACTAAGAGACTTTAATCCGTGTAAATCACCACTGCCCGACCTAAGCCCAATCCGAAATGAGAAAGCTCAGTTAAGTTTGAAACTGTAAGCGCTTCAACCACCTCGTACT
>JAJQGZ010000161.1 GCA_021200075.1 Clostridiales bacterium
CATTGCGTCCGAGCAGGAATGGGCGGATATGAGAATTGAAGCGGAAGCCGAACCGGAAATTGCTCCGTCTCGTCCTGACATTGCGGTCAAGCGTTATGCGGAAATTTTTATCCTCTTTGCCGAAAAGAGCGAGCCTGTCGTACTGAACATAAAGTGCAGGGCGAACCCTGTTGTTTTTGAGAAAATAAGCCAGCTCCTTTGCCACCTGAGCGGAAAGGTAATCGTTGGTTTCGGGCATAATGCCATCACGCACGAAAGGCTCAATCTCCTTTATTTTCAGCTTAATTCGCCGTTTATTTCTCTGCCCCTCTCTCTTTTTTTTATTTCCATAAAGACCTTATCCTCTGGGTCTTTGCGGTCATAATAGGAGCGGATACGCATCTTTTCCTTATACACGGGTTTTGAGGAATTTTGCCGTATAATATCGTGGTTATCGGTGTCGTAATAAATACTGTAAATCCTGTATTCGTTGCCGTCTATGCAAAAAGGGTCAAGCTCCATATGCTCGGTCAGGGATGGCATAATTTCATCAAGCATACTCTTTGTGATAAGATACTTTTTCTTGTATCTTTTAAAGGTAGCGATTGCCAAAAAGCATCCCCATTTTGTTAAATTTGCGTTAATTTTTTGTTAAATTTGTGTTAATTATAGATTAAAATATTTTTGAAGTCAATACAAATTATATTAAATCTGTCTAAAATCCAATCTTTCACCGCAAAGTTTATAAGATAATGAACGGTTTTAAAAAATGTAAATTAACCCACCATATTCGGATTATCCCCACTTGATAAATTTAACAAGCAGTGATATAATTATGCGTGCGTTAGTTAATTAACACAGTGACATAAATGTGACAGGGAGAGTTATAAATGCCCAAAAACAAAAACTCGACTGACTCGAGAATAAAAAGAACGCGCAAAGCTATAAGAAACGCTTTTTTTGATGTTGTGGAGGAAAAGGGATTTGAGCGAACAAGCGTTAAGGACATAACCGACAGGGCGATGATAAGCCGAAACACCTTTTACCTGCATTACGGCGACAAGTTTGACCTGCTAAATAAAATAATCGAGGAAATAACGACGGAGCTTTTCCACGAAGTAGGAGAACAATTACAGCCTAAAAAGCATCTTCAAGTCAATTCCGTATCCGCCGCACGGATTATGAAAATAGGGATTTCCGCAATCGAAAAGGACAAAAGAGCGTATAAAATCCTGCTGACAAATTCCGACACGGACGCACTGTCGAGCAAGCTTGAGGAGGTTATACGCACATCGCTGAAGCTAATCGGCAGCAGAATAGAAGCGATAGACGATTACTCGATAGAATATGTTGTGTCAGGCTTTATCGGCTTGATAAAATACCATGTGTCAAGAGAGGACGATACGCAGGAGCTTGACTGCCAAAACTTTGCCGAGCTTCATCTGGGCAATATAATAACCGCTCTCAATGAGAGTAGAAAGAGCAGGTGACGCCTTGAAAAAGAAAAAGAAGCGAAGCTCGAAAAATCTGAAAATAAATACCCGAATTGCCATGACTGCGGTGACGGCAATATTTGTTCCGATTATAATAATAGCAATATTTACAATAATTTTTGCAGAGTCGGCAACTTCATTTTTTAACATTTCAACCGTCACGACAAATTCCTACAGCACGATAAACCAACTGCAGTGGGCGCAGACGAGAGCAAGGATAACCGAGGCTCTGACCGCAGACGACACCGCCGAAGCGAAAAAAGAAACAATACGGAGCATCGCCTCCCAGCTTGAGGAAATCGATTCTCTTGTATATGTCGAGGCTGACGGACAGGAGCTTTATTCCACATCAACCGCCGAGGAAGTGCTTGAAGCCGCCGTGAATATCACCGATATAAGTGGTGAGGAAAATATAGATTATTTCGGCGACAACGGTCTTGTGATAGTAAATCGCTCCGAAAATTACCTTGCCGTGATAGTCAACGAAAATTACACTTTCGGCGATACGGCGCAGAAGCTGACGGCAAGGGATTTTACAAACCTGATGCTGAGCAGAACGGGAATAATAATTTTGATTATCGTGCTTTTGTTCGTAATAGCGATAACCGTAATCTCGTCCATAACCTCCAGCACTATCGTAAAGCCGATTAAAAAAATCGCCGACGGCGCCGACGAAATAGCAAGGGGAAATCTGGACTACAAAATAGAATACGACTCCACAAACGAACTGGGCAAGACCGTAAAAAGCTTTAACGAAATGAGGCTGAGGCTGAAAACATCAATTGAGCAGAGGAACGTCGAGGCTCAAAAGCGAAACGAGCTTATCGCAGGAATTGCGCATGATTTGCGAACGCCGCTGACATCGGCAAAGGGATATGCCGAGGGAGTGCGTGACGGTATTGCCAACACTCCGGAGAAGAAAAGGCTTTATCTTGAAACCATATGTTCTTCAATCGACGGCACGCAAAAAATACTCGACGACCTACTTACCATGTCAAAATTGGAGCTGAAAGATTACCGGCTAAACAAGGTTGACATCAGCATAAGAGAATTTATCGAGGACGGAGTGCAGGATATGAAGCTTCGCCTTGAGGAAAGCGGATTTGAGCTGGGTGTAATTATAAACTGCCCGAAGCAGACGATTGTAAGCCTTGACCCGGACGCTTTTTCAAGGGTTATTGCAAATATAATTTCAAACTCGATAAAATATGCAAAAGACGGCGTAAAGGGCAAAATCGACATTACGCTGAGCGAATACGACAGGAGCGTTATACTCGAAATCACCGACAACGGAATCGGCGTTGACGAAAAGAGCCTGCCTAAAATTTTTGATACTATGTACCGTGCCGACCCTGCAAGGACAAGGGTTTTCGACGGGTCGGGATTGGGGCTTTCCGTGTGCAAGAATATCGTGGAAATGCACGGGGGTCTGATATGGGCGAGCAGCAGGGACTCAAAAGGACTTTCAATTTTCATTTCCCTACCTAAAAAAGAGGTGTAATAAAATGAAAAGCAGAATATTAATAATCGAGGACGATATGAATATCCTCCGACTTGAAAAGGACTATCTTGAAGCGAGCGGATTTGAAACCGAAACCTATACCGACGGCGTAAAAGGGCTTGACTGTGCGCTGCAAAACGATTTTGTTTTAATCCTGCTCGACATTATGCTTCCGGGCATAAACGGTTTTGAAATCTGCAAAAAAATCCGGAGCGAAAAAAATGTGCCGATAATCTTTGTCAGCGCAAAGCGTGAAGAGCCTGACAAAATTACCGGTTTCGGCTTCGGTGCGGACGATTATATTGTAAAGCCGTTCTCCCCGGGAGAGCTTGTTGCAAGGGTAAAGGCGCACATAAGCAGGTACAAGAGCCTGACAAATTCCGACTCGGAAAACTGCCTTGCCGTTGACGAGCTGAAAATGAACAAGATGACGGGCGAAGCGACAATGGGCGGCGAGACACTATCGCTGACCAAAAAAGAATTTGGTGTGCTGTATATTTTAGCGTCGTCGCCGACAGATGTTTTCACCAAGGACGAGCTTTTTAAATCCGTGTGGCAGTATGATTCTCTCGGAGATACATCTACGCTGACCGTACATATAAACCGCCTGCGTGAAAAGCTGAGAGACGCCGACCCTGACTGCGATTATATCAAAACAGTCTGGGGCAGAGGTTATAAGCTCAAATAAAAAAAGAATTCCGATAAAGCACTCATAATCACAAAAATCCCGAGAATGCACTGTTCTCGAAATTTTTTAATTAAAATCTTACCTATTTGTAATGGCGAATTGTGTTCGCTCGATAGGGCTTAATATGCGTTCAATGAAATATTGTTATCTTACGGAGCTGTAAAAAAACAGCATCAAAAAAGAAACTGCAAGTCTGCCGAAAAAAG